>CAZOEX010000415.1:0-1601 GCA_964578925.1 uncultured Gemmatimonadota bacterium
TCAGTGGGTAGCGATGTCGGGATCGAGGTCCAAGCCGCCGCAGTGGAAATAGATGCCAAAACGGCTCTTCCGGGAACTCAGTGGGTAGCGATGTCGGGATCGAGGTCCAAGCCGCCGCAGTGGAAATAGATGGCATTGATGAAATTCTGTTGATTGCGGAAGCCGCGGGCGGTGGCTTTGACCCATTGAATGCGGGAGTTCAGCCCCTCGCTGACGGCGTTCGTCACCCCGTGCTTCAAGTAGGTCAGGACGTTGTCCAGCCGGCCGCGTAACATCCGCGCCACGCCGATCATCGGCTCCAACCGGCAACGGCTCGCCCAGCCGCTCCACAGCTCGAAGAAACGCCGCGCCGCCCCCGGATAGCGGTATTCGAACAGCCGCATCAGCGATTCCTTCAGAGCCCACGCCCGCGCCGTCTTCAGATCCGCCTCCCTCAGCGCCCGAAACTCCCGCCAAGCCGCTTCCGAAAAGCGCGCCGGGTGCTTGAGCCAAGCGTACTTCGTGCCCTTGAGCCGCTCGTCGCCGGCCGCCCTGAGCTGCTTGTTCTCGGCCCGCCGCACCTGGTCGACGGCCTTCGCAAGATGCTGCGCGATGTGGAACTTGTCATAGACGATCTTGCTCTCGGCGCCGTCCAGATGCGCCCGCGTCGAAGCCGCGTAGGGGTCCCACATGTCCATCGCCACCGCCTCGATCGAGCCGCGTTGCTCGCTCGTCAACGTCTCCCAGAAGCCGTCCAGCGACTCGCGCCGGCGGCCCTCGGCGACGTAGAGCACGCGACCGCGGTCGAGATCGTTGACCACGGTCAGGTAGCGATGGCGCTTGCGGAAGCTCTTCTCGTCGACGCCCAGGCGCGGAACCGGCTCGGCGCGGCGGCGCAGGAGGCCGCGGCGGACGGCGCGTTCGAGCACGCCGTGGACCTCGTCCCAACTCAGCGCGAGCAGCTCGGCGACGCCTTGTTGGCTGGCCTCGCGCAGCCAGGCGATGGCGAGGGCTTCGAACAGCGCGGTGAAGCGGCTGCCGGGCTCGGCCCAGGGCAGGCGGACGACCCGCGGGCCGTGCTCGGGGCAGTCGCTGCGCGGCGGCGCGGCGTGCAGGATGGTGCGGAACTGGCAGGTGTCGAGATGCCGCCAGCGGCGTTCGGGCTGGTGGTCGTAGAGCGCGCAGGCGGCGCCGCACTCGGGGCAGGCCCAACGCGTCTCGTCGTCATGCTCGAGGTAGACGCGGACCTCGCCGGCGGCCCGCTCGAACTCGACGCGCCCTACGCGCCACGGCTCGTTGATCCCCAGGATTTGCCGGTACAGCTCGCGATCGTCCATCCCGCGAGCCTACCAGAGCCCGCCTCCCGCCCACTACGAAGCCGGAAGAGCCTCTTTTCGAGCGGCTCGTAGCCCCAGCCAGCGTTGGTGTGGAGCACGGCGCCCGGCTCGCCAGAGCCCGACTGCGTCCCGCCGGCGCCGAGCCTTCCGTCCGCCGCATTTCAGCTCCCGGCAGAGCCCTCTCGCCCTTGCGACGACTCTTGGCGGAGGCGCTCGCCCAGCTCATCCCTCACCGAGCCTTTCCAGATCGGCAGCCCCGTGTAATAACCCGCCCGCGCGATGGCG
>CAZOEX010000416.1:0-1588 GCA_964578925.1 uncultured Gemmatimonadota bacterium
GGCGATGCGGCCCGGGATCTCGGGCTCGAGCGCCGCCGCGACCACGGCCGACAGGTGGCGGGCCCGCTGCCGGGTGGGCGTCCAGGACCGTTCCTCGTCGGCCGCCGGGGCCAGGAGCGCGATCGCGACCACGTCGCCGTCCTCTCCGGCGGTCCGGGTCCCCTGGTCGTGCAGGTTGAAGCCGAAGTCCGCGTCGATCGAATCGCGCACCGCCTCGAGGGTCCGCCCCTCGGGCGTCGCGAGCCGCCGCGCGTCACGGTTCACATCCACTCCGATGGCGTTGTGCCGGATGAAGCGCTCCGCCCCGTCCGGGTTCAGCATCGGGATCATCGTGATCGTCAGCCGATCCTCGAGCAGGCGGCGCAGCGGATCGTCCGGCGGCGATGCCGCCACCCAGTGGAGGATGTCCGCGAGCGACATCGACGCGGCCGACTCGTCCCCATGCATCTGCGACCAGAGAAGCGCGGTCGTGGGTCCGTCGCCGAAGGTGAGTGCCCGGATCGCCCGGCCCTCGATCGAACGACCGACATCCGTGAGGCTGATGCGGTCGTGGGCCGCCTCGTCCGCCGCGTGCGCCGTCTGCAGCGCATCCCAGAATTCGCCGTGGTCGAAGCGGCGGTCGTCGAGGCCGGGTACCCGGTAGTCGTCGGCGATCGCGAGCAAGTCCGCTCGAGCGCCGGCGCCGGCGTCGGCGGCCTGGCCGAGGGCAGAGCCCGGAGCGGAAAGCGCGAGGAACCCGGCGGCTCCGGACAGCAGGAGAGCGCGGCGCGGCGATCGGAGGAAATGAAGCATGAAGACGGGCCTCCCGGCCGAGGAAGCGGTGACGACGTTTCGCGGGCTGTCAGGATACTGCGGGCTGGAGATGCATACCATAGCTTCCTGCTGACCATGCGACCGGACTACGCTTCGCGCGAGGGTCGGCGATCCGGCGTCGGCGAATCGACAACCGGGACGAGGGGAGGAAGATGGCGTTCGACAGCAACGCGTTCTGCTGGAACGGGGTCGTCTCGACCGACGCCGACGCGGCGCGACGGTTTTACGCCGCGACGATCGGCTGGCAGGCGGAGAAGCACGAATTCCCGAACGGCGACAGCTCGACGATGTTCACCGCCGGCGGTGTCCCGCGTGCTCACCTGCGCGCCCCCGGCCACGAGATGGAGCCCTGCGCCTGGACGAGCTACCTGCGCGTCGACAGCGTCGACGTCTCCACCGAGGAGGCCGAGGAGGCGGGAGGCGACGTCCTCATGCCGCCCACCGACATTCCGCCGGGCCGCATGAGCATCGTCACGTCACCGAGCGGTGCGGTGCTCTGCCTCTTCCACGAGCGCGACGAGGCAGAAGCCGAGAGCGCGCCCTCCGGACCCGGAAGCCGTCACTGGACCGAGCTCCACAGCCGCGACGTGAAGGCCGACCTGGCGTGGCTCCAGGGCGTCTTCGGTTTCGAGGCGGAGGAGATGCCGATCGAGGGCGGCGGCAGCTACTACATGCTGAACAGCGGAGGTCAGCCGCGCGGCGGCGTCGCCTCCGCCTTCAAGAACGAAGTCGCCGGCCTCTGGCTGAACTGGATCGAGGTGGAGGACGTCGACGC
>CAZOEX010000417.1:0-1583 GCA_964578925.1 uncultured Gemmatimonadota bacterium
TGAAGAAGGAGGGCGAGGACTGCCACGTCATCAAGGGCGGGACTCGCTGCGTGGCCGCGCACTCGGCGGACGGAGCCACCGCCCTGATGACCCTCGACGCCACGCTCGAGATCGCCGGTCCGGAGGGACGTCGCACCGTGCCGATCGATGACTTCTTCACCTCGGACGGCGTGTGGAACCGTCGCATGGGACGCGACGAGATCCTCGTGGCGGTGCACGTCCCCGTGCCGGCGGAGAACGTCCGCTTCAGCTTCCAGAAGCTGCGGATTCGCGAGTCGATCGACTTCCCGCTCATGAACCTGGCGGCAGCCGGTTCGTTCGACGACGAGGGCCGGGTGACGGAGTTGCGCATGGTGCTCTCCGGGATGGGATCTTACCCGCGACAGATCGGAAGGCTGGAGGAGGCGGCGCGAGGAAACCGCCTCGACGATCAGGTCATCGAGGCGGTTGCCCGCCAGGCGTTCCGGCAGAGCCATCCGCTGGCCAACATTCCGGTCGACGAGGACTGGCGTCGGGAGATGGTGCCGGTGCTCGTGCGGCGGGCGCTGGAGGAGATGGCGGCCGGGAGTGACCACGAGAGCCCTCATGAACACGAGGTCATTCTGTAGTCTGGGGACGCCCGATTCAACGCCACTTCCCTCGAATGCGACGCCGGGTTCGTCGGGTTCACCGAGGAATGCAACACTCCCAATCATATGTCGTCATATGGCCGTCTATGATGACAATATATCAGTATAGTCGTATCATGGAGTACGATTTGACGCTGCACCCCCTTGGCGTCATCCATCTCTGGTTTGGAGGTGCCCATGACTTCGACGAATCTCTCCCGGACGGCCGTTCACCTTTCCCTGCTCGCACTCGCCGTCGCTTGCAGCGACACGGCGGGCCCTCGTGCGGAGGAGCCCGTCGGGGTCGCGACCGTAATCGATCCGGAGCCGTCGTTCGCGGTAGATGGCCCGGCGACTTTCAGCTTCCGTATGCTCGACCGCTGTGATCCTGCCTCCTTCAACGCGACGTTCGGCCCCGGTACCTGTATCGGCGACGGCAAGGTGACGGTCGCCGAGTTTTTCGCCGAACTCGAAAAGAAGCAGATTCACCATCAGTGGCGGAATCAGCCCACGAAAGTGGCTCTGAAAGCCGGGCGATCCCTTTCGGTCGCCAACGTCGGTGGTGAGGTACACACGTTCACGCCGGTCGCCGAGTTCGGGGGTGGGTTCATTCCGGAACTCAACGCCGTCACGGGCAATCCGGTGCCGGCGCCTGAATGCCTGGACTTCGGCTCGATCGACTTCGTCCCGGCCGGTGGCGTCGCGTCCCTCGGCGAGCTGTCCGAGGGCACGCATCGCTTCATGTGCTGCATCCATCCGTGGATGCGCACGACGGCGACGGTGCATCACTAACCTTCGACGAGAAACGGGATCCGGCCATCGCGGTGCGATCGTCGGATCCCGCTCTCCCGGTGAGGCCGCGTTGGTGTCAGGCGACGCCTCCGCCGAGGAAGACGAGATAGGCCGTGAGGAAGTCGAGGCCCTCCATGGCGATCTCGAACATCTCCTCGATCGCCTGGGCCTCGGCCGCCGTCA
>CAZOEX010000418.1:0-1582 GCA_964578925.1 uncultured Gemmatimonadota bacterium
AGCACGGGGAACACGGTTCCCGCGACTTCCACCGTGAAGAGTTCTCCCATGCCGAGCGCGCGTCCCAGCCAGGCGCCCACGAGCGCGCCGATGAACCCCACGGCGATCGATGCCAGGCAGCCCCCGGTCTCGAAGCCAGCGATAGCCTGGCCTATCGATCCTATGATCGCGGCCACGAGTAGCAGCAAGAGCAGCTCGACCAGGCCCATATCTTCGTCTCCCGTTCAAGTTCCGTTAAGGCAAGCTAGAGCCTCCGGGAGACAACGGCGATTTCCAGGATTGGGAATAGGCTTGTGGTGGGCAGTCGCGGTCTATGACGACTCCGGGCTCCGCTTGTCCGAGCCCACGCATGTGCCTAGCGTTCGGGCACTCGCGCCCGTAGCTCAACTGGACAGAGCGTCGGACTTCGGATCCGAAGGTTGGGGGTTCGACTCCTCCCGGGCGTGTTAGGTGGTAAGCAGACTGCTTGGCGGGGAGGAGTCTCACCCCCAGGGGTATCTCCTGCGGTCCGCTGCGCGGATCCTCGGAGGGTCGCTTCGCGACCGCGACTCCTCCCGGGCGTGCTCGCACCATTGGGCGTGCTCGCATCATCGAAGGAGCGGGGATGTTCCAGGTCTACATCTTCTTCCTCGTGCTATGCGGGGGGCTGGCCCTGCTCTCCGTGATGGGCGACTTCCTGGACACCGATGTCGCGGAGGCGGATGCGGGTCTGGACTTCGACGTCGATGCGGACGTCGACGTCGATCCGGACGTCGATCTGGACGCGGGTGCGGACGGAGGTGTGAGGGGTGCTGCGGTCGATGCCGAAAAGATCTTCTCGATTCGGGGCGCGCTGTACGCCGGCTTCGGTTTCGGGTTGGTCGGGACACTTCTAACCCTGTTCGGCAGTCCGGCGGCTTCCCCGGCCACGATCGGATTCGCGCTGGCGACGGGTCTCGGATCCGGTTGGCTGGTCACGCGGCTGTTGAACTGGATTCGTAGCTCGGAGGCCGGCGCGTATGCGAGTGACCGAACCTACGAAGGCCGAATGGGCCGCATGACGCTGCCGATGTCCGGGGGATCGAGTGGCAGGGTACGGGTGCGCCGTGGGTCGAGCACCCACGACCTGCGCGCCCTGCCTCACCCGTCGGCCACGTCGGCCGCCCCTCCCGACGACTGGCGGGACGTGATGGTCATCGAAGTGAGGGACGGCGTCGCGCTGGTGGCTCCGGTCGAGTCCGACGAGCTCCAGCTCGAACCATGACGCCCCCCGGCTCGAGCGGATAGCTTCTATGGCGACCGGCCGTATTCCGCCCGGCGCCTGAATCGACGAAGGAGACATGATGGAGTTTCTCGGCTTCGGAGCAGTTGCGGCCCTCGGGCTGCTGATCGTTCTCATCGTGGCGATCTGGGCGGTCAGGTCCCTGGTCATCGTCGTGCCTCCCAACCAGGCAGCCGTCATCACCGGTCGGAAGCGCCTGACCGACGACGGCACCCAGATCGGCTACCGGGCCGTGATCGGCGGCCGGGCCTTTCGCATCCCGATCATCGAGACCGTCGAATGGACGAGCCTGGAGACGATCAAGATCGAGATCCAGATCTC
>CAZOEX010000419.1:0-1563 GCA_964578925.1 uncultured Gemmatimonadota bacterium
GACGATGTGGTCGGGATGTACGTCAACACGCTCGTCCTTCGCACACCAGACTCATCCGGAGCAACCTTTGCCGAGGTGTTGGCCGCGGTGCGGTCAACGGATCTCGGTGCTCTGGACCATGCAGACATCCCCTTCGAGAGGTTGGTGGATTACCTCTCGCCCGACCGTTCCACCGAGCATTCACCTCTGTTTCAGGTACTCCTCGAATTCCAGACCGATACGGGACTGCGCTTCGACTTGCCGGAACTGACGGTTCGCTCGCTCGACGTCGATCTCGCGGTTGCGAAATTCGATCTGCAACTGAGTGTGATGGAGCACGTCGACGAGCACGGTGAGCCCGCTGGTATCAGCGCCGGTTTCCGTTATGCAACAGATATTTTCGATCGAATGTCGGTGGCGCGCATCGCGGTGCGCTTCGAAAGAGTGATCGGCGCCGTGACCGAGAACCAGTCGGTGGTCGTCGGTGATATCGACATGATTCTGGCCGGCGAATTCAGCGGGTTGCTGGTTGCGCCCACGCCCTCTGGCGCCGGAACAGACGAGGATTCGTTGTCGGATCTCTTCGATCGCACGGCGCTGACGTCCGGTGATGCCGTGGCGGTGCGCTGCGGCGGATTGTCGGTTACGTACCGCGAACTCGACGAGCGAGCAAACCGCCTTGCTCGACTGTTGGTGGCGCAGGGGGTGGGGCCGGAAACCTTGGTGGCAGTCGCGATGGCCCGCTCGATCGACCTGATGGTGGCATTGCTGGCGGTGGTGAAGGCGGGTGGCGGATACGTACCGGTGGACTCGACTTCTCCGGTAAACCGGGTGGACTTCGTGGTGCGTGACGCCCGGCCGAAGTGTGTGCTGACCACTCGGGCCGACGGCGACTACATACGAGACAGTGACGCAATCGCAGACAGCGAGATTCCAGTGATTGCGGTAGACGACCCGGTGATTCTCGATGCGCTGCACAGGTTTTCTCCGCTTGCGGTGACCGACCGAGATCGGCTGCTACCGCTTCGGCCCGAATCGGTGGCCTACGTGATCTACACCTCGGGGTCCACCGGGCGCCCGAAGGGGGTGCAGGTTTCTCACCGCAGCGTAGTGACGTTGCTGGCAAACACCAGAGCGCTCTTCGGCTTCGGCAGCGGCGATGTGTGGACGATGTTCCATTCGGAGGCATTCGACTTCTCGGTCTGGGAAATGTGGGGCGCACTCGCACACGGTGGCCGACTGGTACTGGTCGACTACTTCACGGCCCGTTCACCAGAGGCATTCCTCGAATTGCTACGGCACGAACGTGTCACGGTGCTCAATCAAACTCCCACCGCCTTCTATCAATTGGCGGAAGCCGACCGGCTTACCGGGGGTGCGGCCCTGTCATTGCGCTACGTGATCTTCGGCGGAGAAGCGCTCGACTTCGGACAGTTGACGCGCTGGTACGCCCGTCGCGGGACTTCGTCACCAGATCTGGTCAACATGTACGGCATCACCGAGACCACGGTGCACGTCAGCCATTTACCGCTCGAACGTGTGCTGGTGCGTCAACGATCGGCCTCGGTGATTGGTCGGGCGTTA
>CAZOEX010000420.1:0-1562 GCA_964578925.1 uncultured Gemmatimonadota bacterium
GGCCGGTGGGTTCGGGAAGCGGGATGACTTCCTCGCATTCGTGGGCGTAGTTAGCGAACTCGAGCCCGCCGGAAAGCGGCAGGTCGGCCTGCTGGGCGATAAGATTCTGGTGCGGCGGGCAAGCGAGAAGGCAGGCGGCCACCGCGGCGAGGACGACCGCCGCGAGCCTCGTGACGAACCTCGGATGCGAATCGTGGCGGAGAGTCATGGCCTTTCCGTTCATGCGGTCGAAGCGAAATCGTTGCTGGGACGCAGGTCCACCCGACATCTTCATGTGATTTGATGCGTCGGCTCGGAAGATCGTTACGATTCGAATGTCCGATTCACATCGCAGGAGACCGGTTCACGGCATGAGGCGTGACGGTCCACCGCCGTCGCGGCAGATTCGTCGAGGTCGCAATGCTGGCGACGAGTGATCGTTAAACGGGTGGGGCGGCTCACGGGGGCGTGATGGAAGCCACAGCGTTGTTCAGGCTTGCGACTGCTCTGGCCACGACGATCATCTTCGTTGCTGACCTCGGCGCTCAACGCTCTTCCGACGCTACGGCGGATCCGGCGTCTTGGGTGCACACCGCGGTCGATTCGCTCGTTGCCGCTGAAGCCCTCGACCGCGGCGTACCCGCGGTGGCCGTCTCGATCGTGGCCGACGGCCGGGTCGTCGTGCAGCGCGCGTGGGGTGTGGCAGACGTCGAGAGTCGCCGCGCCGCGACGGCCGCGACTCCGTTCAACATCGCCTCGGTCACCAAGCCCTTCACCGCAGCCCTGGTCCTGCAGCTCGTGGACGAAGGGGCGGTCGACCTCGACGATCCCGTCATCGACCACCTTCCCTCGCTGCCGTACCGCTACGCGGGGATCACCGTACGACAACTGCTGACCCACACCTCCGGCATCGCCAGGGATCTTCGTCTCGACAACGTCGACGATCCCGACCGGACCACGTACGCGGCTCGGCTCGACAGCGCCTCGGCCAGCGCGGCGCCCGGGCAGCGCTTCGAGTACAGCAACACCGGCTACACCGTGCTCGGTTGGTTGGTGTCCGAGGTGGAGGGCGAGGCGCTCGCCGCCGTGCTGCAGAGGCGCCTGTTCGAGCCGCTCGGCATGAAGCAGGCCCGCTACCGGGCTTCCCTGGCTGGCGACCCGCTCCGTGCGCTCCCCCACGCTGTCGAGGACGGCGAGCCGCAACCGGCCGACTACGTCAGCGGCGGTTTCGGTTCCGGAGGGATCTCGATGTCGGCCGCCGACGCGGCGGCCTTCGCTCTCGCGCTGCAGGACGGACGCTTCCTGCCCGCGAGCCTGGCGGACACGGCCTGGACACCGGCCCGGCTCGGCGACGGGGCCGAGGTCGAACTCGAGATGTTCGGCGAGCCCGCGAGCTACGGCTTCGGCTGGTTCCTCGCGCGCTACGACGGCCGGCCAATGATGACGCACGGCGGGGGGATCGAGGGATATTCGGCCAATCTCTACCACTTTCCGGCCGAGCGCCTGACGATCGTGGTGCTGGCCAACACGAAGGGGCGCGACGACGGAAGGGCGCCCGTCGACCCGCTCGCCCGCCGGCTGGC
>CAZOEX010000421.1:0-1554 GCA_964578925.1 uncultured Gemmatimonadota bacterium
GGCGTGAAAGGGGTCGGCGAAGCCGGGACGATCGCCTCGCCCGCCGCGGTCGTGAACGCCGTGGTCGACGCGCTCTCGCCCTGGGGCATCACGCACCTCGACATGCCGCTCACGCCCGAGAAGGTCTGGCGGGCGATCAACGGGAAGGAGTCCGCATGATTCCGGCGAAATTCGACTACCACCGCGCGAGCGACCTGGACGACGCGATCCGGCTCCTCGGTGAGCTGGACGGCGCGAAGCTCCTGGCCGGCGGCCACAGCCTGATCCCGATGATGAAGATGCGGCTCGCCCAGCCGGGCGCCCTGATCGACCTCGGCCGGATCGAAGGGCTGCGGGGGATCAGCGACACTGGCGACACGGTCACGATCGGGGCGATGACCCCGCACGTGGAGATCGAGCGCTCGAAGCTGCTGGCCGAGCACTCGCCCCTGTGGACGCAGGCAGCGCACGACCTGGCCGACCGGCAGGTGCGCAACCGCGGCACCGTGGGCGGCAACCTGGCCCACGCGGATCCGGCCTCCGACCTGCCGGCCGTGGCGCTGGCGACCGGGGCGGCCATGCTGTTGCGCGGCCCGGACGGCGAGCGCTCCGTCGCCGCCTCCGACTTCTTCCTCGACCTCTTCACGACGGACGTCGAGCCGGGGGAGATCCTCACCGCGATCGAGGTGCCGAAGGCGGGCCCTCGAACCGGCACGCACTACGAGAAGTTCGAACACCCGGCATCGGGATACGCGATCGTCGGTGCGGCGGCCGTCGTCGGCATGAACGGCGACGGATCCTGCCGCGAGGCGCGACTCTGCTACAACGGCATCGACGTGACGCCATTCGACGCCGACGTCGACGACACGCTGACTGGAAGCGACCTGTCGGACGAGGCGATCGCACAGGCGGTCGATGCGGGCGTGACGGTCGAGGACCCGATGGGCGACATCTACGCCTCGGGCAGCTATCGCCTCGAGATGGCGAAGGTGTACGGCAAGCGCGCCCTCCGGGCGGCGCGGGACGTGGCGGGCGCATAGCCGTTTCCGGAGACGGGCGCTCCGACGAGCGGCCCAGCGAGTCGGAAGCACGGCTCACCTCGATCGACGCGGTCGCGGAGGCCCTGGCCGAGGAACGCTACGTGGCCGACCGGCCGCTGGCGACCTCGGTGTTCCTCGCGCTGAAGCTGCAGAAGCCCCTGTTCCTCGAGGGCGAGCCCGGCGTCGGCAAGACCGAGCTGGCCCGGGTCCTGGCGACGGTCCTGGGCCGCGAGTTGATCCGCCTGCAATGCTACGAGGGCCTCGACGTGAGCACGGCGGTCTACGAATGGAACTACAGCCGGCAGATGCTCCACATCCGCCTGCTCGAGGCCGCCGGCGAGGTGGACCCGGATGCGGCGGAAGAGGATCTGTTCGGCCCGGATTTCCTGCTCGAGCGCCCCCTCCTGCGGGCATTGCGCGCAGGGCGAACCGGCGGCGCGCAGGGCGAAGCGTCCACCGGCTCGAACAGCGAAGCTCCCGTCCTCCTCATCGACGAGCTGGACCGCGCCGACGAGGAGTTCGAGGCCTTTCTCCT
>CAZOEX010000422.1:0-1552 GCA_964578925.1 uncultured Gemmatimonadota bacterium
GGCATCGAACAGGTCCTCGTCACGCGGCGCTTCCGTGACGAGGTCGCTGCACGCGGCGAGCGTGAAGACGATGAGCAGAGCCGCCGGCACTCCGCGCGCCATCGGCGCCGCACGGCCTCCCGATCTCTCGATGCGTGTCCTGAACACGATTCCCGGTCCGCTCCCGCTGAAAAATTTAGCCTAGCCTAAATCTTCTCGGACAGAATGCGGAACCCGGCGATTCCTGTCAAGCGGGAATTGGCCGCACCCCGGCCGTCACGCTATTCTTGACCCATGGCTACTTCCACGGAAACCATGGAGTCGCGAGTGGGCGAACGCTTCGGTCTCGAGCCGGAAGATCTGCTCGGTCTCTACCGTACGATCTACCTGTCGCGGCGTATCGACGACCGCGAGCTGCTGATGAAACGTCAGCAGAAGATCTTCTTCCAGATCAGCGGCGCCGGGCACGAGGCGGTGCTCGCCGCGGCGGGCAGGGCGCTCAAGCCCGGCTACGACTGGTTCTACACCTACTACCGCGATCGCGCGCTCTGCCTGCAGCTCGGCGTGACCCCGTACGAGATGCTCCTGCAGGCCGTGGGCGCGGCGGAGGATCCATCGAGCGCGGGCCGTCAGATGCCGTCGCACTGGGGCCACAGAGACTACAACATCGTCTCGGCCTCGAGCCCGACCGGCACGCAGTTCCTGCAGGCCGTGGGCTGCGCCGAGGCGGGAGTGCGTGCCGAGAAGCTGGGATTGAGCGACGAGGTTGCCTTCGAGGGCGACGAGGTCGTGCTCTGCACCACCGGTGACGGGACGACGTCGGAGGGTGAGTTCTGGGAGTCACTCAACACGGCCAGCAACCTGAAGCTGCCGGTCGTCTACCTGGTTGAGGACAACGGCTACGCGATCTCGGTGCCCGTCGAGGTGAACACGGCGGGCGGCAGCATCTCGAAGCTCGTCTCCTCTTTCCCCGACCTTCTGGTGGAAGAGGTGGACGGGACGGATCCCGTGGCGAGCTACGGGGCGATGAAGCGGGCGGTCGAGCACTGCCGCGCCCGGAAGGGCCCGGCGCTGGTGCACGCCCACGTGATTCGGCCGTACAGCCACTCGATGTCGGACAACGAGGTGCTGTACAAGCCGGAGTCCGAGCGGGAAGCCGAGGCGGAAAAGGACCCGGTGACCACCTTCCCGGCGCGGCTGATCGAGGAGGGGGTGGCGACCGAGGAGGAGCTGGAGGCGATTCGCGAGGAGGTGGACGAGCTGATCGCCGAGGACGCCGAACGCGCGGCCAGCCAGCCCCAGCCCGGCGCCGAGACGGTCTACCTGCACGTCTACTCGGAGGACGTCGACGCGACGTCGGACGACTTCGCGACCGAGCCCGAATTCGAGGGCGATCCGACCACCGTGGTCGACCTGCTGAACTCCTGCCTGCGCGACGAGATGGAGCGCGACCCGCGAATCGTCGTGTTCGGCGAGGACGTGGCCGACTGCAGCCGCGAGGAGTACCTGGACGAGGTCAAGGGGAAGGGCGGCGTGTTCAAGGTGACCGCCGGCCTGCAGCGGAAGTTCGGCT
>CAZOEX010000423.1:0-1548 GCA_964578925.1 uncultured Gemmatimonadota bacterium
AGGACGCGCGAGACATTCTCGAGGAGATGGAGCTGGACGCCGACGCCTTCGCCGAAGCGATCGAGGGTCGGCTGATGTCGGCCTTCGTGCGAGCGCGAAAGCCGGAGGACGTGGAGGAAGCCTGCTGCGGGCCGAGCTGTTGTGGCTGAGGGGCGGGCGGGATCGGCCGGCCCGCCGTGGCCGTCGGCACCTTCGGGATCCCGCACGGGGCGGCCTTCGCGGCGGTGATCGGACCCCTCGTGGAGGTTCCGGTACTCATCGGGCTCGTGAACGTCGCGCTCTGGTGGAAGCAGAAGTACTTCCCGGAAGCCGAGGGCGAGATCGAAGAGGTCTCCACCTGCGCGGTCCCGGAGGGGCTCCGGCCCGCGTCGTGAGGGGGGAGAGCGCGTAACGTCCATCCGTTGATCGGGGCGGTTTAGCGCACAGCCGAAAGGACCGCATGATCACGAGGCCTGTTGCTTGCTCCGGACCGCGCTCGCCCCGATCTTCTGGGAGAGTGTGGACCACGCCGAGCCGTGAATCGATGGGAGCGCATGCCCGATCTCCGGCGCCTGATACGCGAGATTCATCGCCGTTCTCTCTGGCAGGTTCTCACCGTCTACGTCGTCAGCGGCTGGCTCATCCTGCAGTTCGTCGACACGCTCGCGGGCGCGCTGAGTCTGCCGTCGTGGGCTTCTCCACTGGCACTCTTCCTTCTGATCGTCGGGCTTCCGATCGTACTCGCCACCGCGTTCGTTCAGGAAGGGGCGGTCCCGGCAGAAGCCGATCGGGCCGCCACGAAGACCGCGGCAAGCGATCCTGCTGGACCGGCCTCGAGTCACGGCGGGATGTCCCGGGACACGCTACGTGAGCAACTGACCTGGCCTCGGGCGCTGCTCGGCGGTGTCGTCGCCTTTTCCCTGCTGTTCGGCGTGGCCGGATTGGTCGTGCTCCTGGGCGACGACGACGGGCGCACGGTCTCGGCGGATCTGACAGAGACGGCCGATCCGGCGGTGGCCGTGCTCCCCTTCACCGTTCGAGGACTGGACCTGGATGTCTGGCGCGAGGGGATGGTCGATCTCCTGTCGCCCATGATCGATGGCGTGGAAGGCCTGCGCGCCATCAACGCTCGCACGGTCCTCGCACGGTGGAACGAACGGGTGGGCGACGGCGACGCCGACCTGGAGACGTCGCTCGAGGTGGCCCGTGGCGCCGGGGGCCGTTTCGCCCTGGTCGGCTCGGCCGTGGCGACCGGCCCGACCGTTCGGATCGAGCTCGAGCTGCACGACGCAACGACCGGGGAGCGCCTGGCCGGCGGACGCGTGGAAGGATCCGCCAGCGACATGATGGCGCTGGCGGACCGCGCCGCATCAGAGGCCGCGCGCGCGGTGCTCGAGAGCCTCGGGAAGATCCCCGACTTCGAGCTCGAGCGACTGACGGAATCCACGGAAGCCCGCATGGCGTTTCTGGAGGGAGAGGTCGCGTTTCGGGAGTACCGCCTCGTCGAAGCGCGAAACGCGTACGAGCGGGCGGTCGCCGTCGACAGCGCCTTCGCGTTCGCGCATCTGC
>CAZOEX010000424.1:0-1544 GCA_964578925.1 uncultured Gemmatimonadota bacterium
ACCGAGTTCTCCGTGGTTCGCTTCCATGGCGACGAAGAGCGGGCGGACGAGGTGTACGAGGGCTTCCAGCCGTTGGAGGCGGAGGACGTCGCGGACGCCGTGTGGTACGTGGCCAGCCGCCCGGCGCACGTGAACGTCTTCGACGTCGTGCTCGTACCCACCGCACAACGCGACGCGTTCATCGTCGATCGGGATCTTCCCGAGGAGGGGACGTGAACCGCCGTCCGCGCCGCCACTTGCCCGTTCCCCGGATGCGTGCTAATATTTTAGCATATGGACGGGCACGGGGACGGGTGGCGTGACGAGGCGGCGGTCGGGAGAGCACGAGCGCACGGGCGGATACGCCCTGGCGCGCTTCGAGGCCCGGATCCTGCCGAAGCTCGCCGCGGCCCTGCCGTCGCGAGTGATGCCGGACCACCTGACCTTCCTCGGCCTTCTCGCCTCGACCTGCATCGGCGTCGCCTATCTGCTGTCGAACCAGGACCTGGCCTGGCTCTGGGCCGCCAGCGGTTTCCTCGTGATCCAGTGGTACGGCGACAGCCTCGACGGGACGCTCGCGCGGTACCGCAGGATCGAGCGACCACGCTACGGCTTCTACCTGGACCATCTCACCGACGCATATTCGACCCTCGTGATCGGGCTGGGTCTCGGCTTCTCGCCCGTCATGCTCCTGTCCGTCGGGCTGGCCATCGCGATCGCGTACCTGCTTCTGTCGGTGAACGTGTACCTCGAGACGCACGTCTTCGGGACGTTCACGCTCGGCCACGGGACGATCGGACCGACGGAGACCCGCCTCATCCTGATCGCGCTGAACACCCTGGCGGCCACGCTCGGCCCGCTTCCCTTCGAGCTCTACGGCATACCGTTCACGGTGTTCGACGTCTTCGGCCTGGTCGTCGTCGGCGTCATGCTGGCCATGCTGATCACCCGGGCCGCGGGCAATCTGCGCACCCTCGCCGAGCTGGAGCCGCCGGGGGTGCGGAAGGACTAGCTCACGCCGTCCGAAGCGGGGCCGCGGGGAATCACCTGTGCAAGAGACCGGCGCCCGTTCGTCATTCGGGGAGAACGAAGGGAACGCTCTTTCCGAAACAGGAGACGAACGATGATCAGGACGACGCTGACCGGCCTTCTCGCCCTCGTGATGCTCCCCGTGGCCGAAGGGCCTGCGATCGACGCCGAGGTCGCCGGCGAGAACTCGTCCGCGGTGGGGAGCGACCGCACGGCGGTCGCGGCGGCGGACACGATCACGCGAAAGTCGACCGCCGCGGACCGCGAATCGGTCATGCTGACGGTGTACAACCAGAACCTCGGCCTGGTGCGCGAGATCCGATCGCTGGAGCTGGGGCGGGGCATTCTCGGGCTGGAGTTCGGTGACGTGGCCTCCTCCATCCAACCCGAGACCGTCCACATCCGCAGCCTCGGAGGCGACCGCCTCTCCGTGCTCGAGCAGAACTACCAGTACGATCTGCTCAACCCGCAAAAGCTCCTGGAGAAGTACGTCGGCCGGACGGTGAAGGTGCACGTGTGGAACAAGGAGGAGGAGC
>CAZOEX010000425.1:0-1543 GCA_964578925.1 uncultured Gemmatimonadota bacterium
TCCTGCAGCGCCTCGAGGTCCTCCGGGGTGAAGGCGTCGGGCACGTCGAAGTCGTAGTAGAAGCCCTCGTCGATGGCCGGGCCGAAGCCGATCCCCGCGTCGGGATGCAGCTCCCGGACCGCGGTCGCCAGGACGTGCGCCGCCGAATGCCGCAGGGCGTAGAGGGCGTCGGGATCCGCGTCGTCGCGCGTGACGATCGAGACCTCGGCGCCGTCGGGCAGGGCCCGGTGCAGATCGCGCAGCTCTCCGTTCACCGTGGCGGCCACCGCGTCGCGGCGCAGGCCGGGGCCGATGGAGGCCGCGAGGTCGGCAGCCGAAGATCCGGCCGGGAGCTGCTTCGAAGAACCGTCGGGCAGACGGATCGTAATCGTGTCTTCGCTCATGTCGGTATTTATGAATCTATGGATTATGGAATGGACGGATCAGTCGTCGAGGATATCGATGCGGTCGGGCTCGTTAGGTACGGCGCACAGGAACTCGAAAGGCTCGCCGTCGAGCGCTTCGTACCAGTGCGGAACGCCGGCCGGAATGTAAACGACGTCGTCGGCGCCGACTTCGAAGGTCTCGTCTCCGATCCCGATCCGGGCCCGCCCCCGCAGCACGTATTGCTCGTGCTCGACCGCGTTCGTGTGGCGGGGCATTCCGCCGCCGGGCTGCATCGTGAACTTGCGGAGCGCGAAGTTGGGTGCGTCGGTCGCGTCGATCAGCACCCGCCGCACGGTGGCTCGTCCCGCTCCGACCTCGTCCGCCGGGACGTCGTGGGCACGCCGCACGTGACCACGCTGTCCCCCGTCGGACTCTGCCGGTTCGATGCCGAGAATTCGTCGGATCTGCGCCAGGTGCACGAGGTCGTGTCCCGCGTAGAGGCGAAGCATGTGACGTACGCTTTCCTCGCCGCGTTCGACGTGAATCCCGATGCGATCCAGCCGGGAATCGGGCAACGGGCCCAGCAGCTCCAGGTTCCAGCGGCGCAATCGTCGGAATCGATCGAGCGACTCGGCGGGTTCCAGGTCGGCGTACCCGAGCCGCCGCGCCCACTCGTCCTGGTCGTAGCCGGTCAGCTCGGGACGGTCCTGGCCGAGCACGAAGCGGAGGCGAGCCGACCAGACGAGCTCGGAGTCGGCGAGATGTGCCAGCACTTCGCCGACCGACCAGCGGCCGGGGGCCTCGGGTTCGCGGAGGCGGTCGGACGGGACGTCGCGGATCAGCGCCGCCGCCGCGTCGGGCGTCTCGTCGAGGACGGCCATCGGATCCCGCGCGCCGAGCATGTCGAGTACGGCCTCTACGTAAGCCTCCGCCGCGTCCGCCGCCGCGTCGGCCGGATTCGTGAAGATCGTCATGCCCGCGAAGCTACGTCTCGCGCGCGGGCGGCGACACCCGGGCCGGAGTCCCGCGGCGGGGAGGCGCCCGGCGAGGGGCCGGGCTGATCAGCCGGACGCACTCTCATTCGCCGTATCCGGCACCGCCTGGAAGGCAGGGACGACGTGACGGTCGAAGAAGCGGCGCATCCGGCGATTGTGGCCGCGCTCGCCGCGGGCGAGGG
>CAZOEX010000426.1:0-1542 GCA_964578925.1 uncultured Gemmatimonadota bacterium
ACCGGAGCAACCTCCTCTCGGATCACAACGACGCCGTCGAAGTAGGCCGACCAGTCGGCTTCGGTGAAGCTGCCCAATAAGCGCGATGGTGCGTGCCCGATCCTGCGAAGGGCCGACGTGTTCAGGAAGACCCACGGAGCGTTTCCCTCGGTTGCCCGGGCCTCGAGCGAGCCCGGTGGTGCCTCCGGCAACGGCTTGCGCGGCTGCCCCGCCATTGAGGACCAACCCGAGAGAGCGGTAAAGCCGACAGAGGCCAGGTCCCGCCCCCACTGCCCGGCGAGCCAGGCGCCGAGCGGTTGCTGCGGAAGCCTCCCCTGTTTTCTGCTGGCGTGCACCGTGGCCGTCCAGATGATCACCTTGCTAGCAGCGGGCATTCGCTCGATGTGCCAGAGGGCGTTGCGGTACATCGCCTCGTCGCGGTCCAGTGACGCTGGGCCGCCCCGCTGTCGGTCGACATAGTTGGCCAAATTCTCGAGCATCGCCTGATCCGCCGTGCGACGGTTGCCCTCCGCGCGGACGGCCAAGGCATCCGCGGCTTCCCGAACGCATCGCTGAAGGCGAATCTGTTCCGGCTCATCGAACGGCGTGCCCGCGTTGTATCGCCAGTAGAGATGTCGCGCCACCGCCTGCTCGCATTCAGACGCGCCCTGCGGTGGGGACGACGCAGCCACGAGGCCTGGCAGGGTGGCGCGTGCGTAGTCTGACGTCACGCTTACCTGGTCGTCCAGGCCACCAAGCACCAGTCCATCCTCCGTCGCCCGGCGGAACAGCCATCGCCGCCAGTCGGTGAGCTCGCGGGTCCACCAGAAACGACCGATGGCTCGATCCAGCTGTGGGGCGACGGCTCTATGTTGCTCTACCGCTTCTTGGAAGCCAACGAAATCGTAGATGGGGGCCTCGAAGAGCAAGGCGTCGAAGCCGCACCGATCGATTAGCCGCTGGACGATCTTCGCCTTGGCCTCAAACGCGCGGGCCTCGCCGTGGCTGGGCAACTCACCGAGAATGACGACCTGATTGCCACAGACGGCGTCTGTGACGCGCGCCACCACCGAGCCCACGTCAGCTTGCTGAGCCCACGCAGGGACGGGAAGGCTTAGCAGGCCGAGCAGGGCGACAAGGCGGATCAGGCGCGGCAGGGAGTACGGTAACGTGAGCTTCGTTGCCAATGTCGATGTGCTCCGAATAGAGATCGCTGGTTCCCGTGGGGCCGAACCTTGGCGGCTGCACGGCCAGTGATTGTGCCGCCTTGTATGTCGAAGAATCGCGAGATTGATTGGAGAATATGGGGTGCGGCAGCCCGTTCTGCCTATGGTGTGGATAGAGGCCGTCCGTTAGCTGGGGCGCCGCACCCAGGTGTCGCGCTGTACCTGACCAGCGAAATCACCAAGTCGTGACTTGCTAACGCGTCACGCTAGTGAGCTGGACGAAGGAGGGGACGGGCAGGGTACGGCTTCTTCCGGGCATGATCCATCACCTTCTCGAAGGGCCGAACGAACATCGCCCGAACATAGAGGGCGCACTCGCCTTCACATCAGAGCCCCT
>CAZOEX010000427.1:0-1533 GCA_964578925.1 uncultured Gemmatimonadota bacterium
ACGACGAAACCGACCGCCG
Source organism: uncultured Gemmatimonadota bacterium (assembly GCA_964578925.1). Classification (GTDB taxonomy): domain Bacteria; phylum Gemmatimonadota; class Gemmatimonadetes; order Palauibacterales; family Palauibacteraceae; genus JARFPW01. Next base: position 20 of record CAZOEX010000427.1, read on the forward strand.
CGTACACGGCGGCCACCCGAACCACGTTCCGCCGCTTCAGCTCACCGAAGAATCCGGACACGTCATTGAACCGAGGCATTCGCAGCCGTAGGCTAGTCCCGTGGGAGAAGTCGAGCAATATATCGCGTGATGAACTGGCCGCTGGCCGTCGATCCACAGATGGGACGACCATTGGACATCGACGTTGATCTCGACAATTTAGTTTCGTGTACCGTCCGTCGCTCACACCCAAGAGATCGGGAGGCACCGTGGGAAGGAACAGCCTGGCTCTACTCGCGACATTGACAGCGAAACCTGGTAAGGAAGAGGAAGTGGAGGAGTTCCTCTCGAGTGCCCTTCCGCTCGCCGAGGCCGAAGAGGCAACGACGACGTGGTTCGCGCTTCGGATCGATCATCGGACCTTCGGAATTTTCGACACCTTCGCCGACGAAGCCGGACGGGAAGCGCACTTGAACGGCCAGATCGCAGCCGCGCTCATGTCGAAGGCGGATGAGCTCCTCGCCGAGGCCCCGGACATCCGAAAGGTACAGGTTTTGGCCGCAAAGGTCTGAGTCCGTTCCGGACTGTCGAATTTGCACCGAAGTTCTCGTCGGGCCAGCTTTCGTTGGCCGCAGTTACGATTCCCCGGTGATCGGGAGACGAACGATGTCGCTCTCATGCCTGGTCCGGACGCACCGAATCCTTCCCGTTCTTGCCATCGCGTTCACTGTCGGATGCGCGACCGAGACCCCGAACGAGGAGGTCGACCCGGCTGCTGAAGCAAACGCGATCGTGGAGCTGGAAGCCGAGTGGTCGGATCGCTTCGGCGCCGACGATGTCGACTGGATCGTCGAACTCCATACCGCGGATGCTGTGCAGCTTCCTCCTGGCGCACCAATCGTAGAGGGGCGAGAGGCGCTGCGGGAAGCGTGGCAATCGATGGCCGACACCGAGGGACTCGAAATCGCATGGGGTTCCACGAAGGCTGTCGTCTCGCCGGACGGGCAGATGGCATACGACTACGGTCCCGCTACGCTGACGACTCCGGACGGTGAAACCCACGACATGAAGTACCTCGTCGTCTGGGTGAAGGAAGACGGGCGGTGGAAGATCGCTGCTGACATGTTCAATGCGGACGAGAGTCCCTGAGTCCAGCTCTCGATCGCGACTCGTACCCGGGAGCGCCCGATGAGGTATGCGGCACTCTTCTCCATTCTGGTACTGGCCGGACCAGCCATGGGTCAGGAGGCCGCTACCGAGAACGCTCGCGTCGAGGAAGACAAATCTGACGGATCAGAGTCCGGCGGTGAGACGGAGGAATGCTTCCGCGTGCTGTTCTCCGCCGACTCGGACGATGCGGCCCGGAGAGCGGCGGTGGCGCAGTGTCGACTTCAGTTTCCCCCATCTACGACGGACTGACGCCTGATCATAGCACCCGTATAACCGTGTGCTGCAGCAGACGCAGGGCTCCAGGCTCTTCGTGAACGCCGGCGGGTGAAGAGGAAGAAGCGCTCTTCTGGTTGGAAAAGACCGTG
>CAZOEX010000428.1:0-1527 GCA_964578925.1 uncultured Gemmatimonadota bacterium
CTTCCTGTGCTAAAGGGCTCTCGACCAGAGCCTGTCATTCGACCGCGGAGTGCCTGTTCGTGCTGATCGAGATCATCGTTGTCCTGCTGCTCACGATGCTGAACGGAGCGCTGGCGATGTCCGAACTGGCCGTGGTGTCCGCACGGCCGGCACGGCTGCGGGAGCGTGCCGATGCCCGGTCCCGCGGCGCCGGGATCGCGCTGGAGCTCGCGGCAGATCCGGGGCGCTTTCTCTCGACCGTGCAGATCGGCATCACGCTCGTCGGGATTCTCGCGGGCGCGTTCTCCGGCGCAACTCTTGGCGCACGTCTGGCCAACTGGCTCGCCAGCGTCGGGATCGCGGAGAGGGTCGCAGACCCGGTCGGCGTCGGAGCAGTCGTCGTCGCCATCGCCTATGTCTCGCTCGTGATCGGTGAGCTGGTGCCGAAGCAGATCGCACTGCGCGACCCGGAGCGCGTCGCGGCGCTGGTCGCCCCGGCCATGAAAGCCCTGTCGCGGTTCGCCGCGCCGCTCGTCTGGCTCCTCGATGGCTCCGGCGAGTTTGTCCTTCGCCTCCTTGGCCAGTCGGGCGAGACGACGAGAAAGGTCAGCGAGCAGGAGGTGCGCAGCATCATGGCCGAGGCGGAGACGGCGGGGGTGATCAAGAGCGGCGAGCACGACATGCTCGAGCGGGTCATGCGTCTCGCCGATCGGCCGGCGCGGGGATTGATGACGCCGCGCCGGGATGTCGAGGTGCTCGATCTCGGCGCCGGTGACGAGGGGATCTCGAAGGCCCTTGCGACGCGGCATACCCGCCTGCCGGTCCGCGACGGCGGGCCGGACGAGATCGTCGGCGTGCTGGCCGTCAAGGATGCGCTCGCGCAGCTGAACGCCGGAGACGAGGTCGATCTTCGTGCCCTCGTCGAACAGGCGCCGGTCGTGATGGATAGCACGAACTCGCTTCAGCTGATCGATCAGCTGCGGCGGTCGACGGCGCACATGGCGCTCGTCTTCGACGAGTACGGGCATTTCGAGGGCATCGTCACGGCCATGGACGTGCTCGAGGCGATCACCGGGACCTTCAGCGAGGAGGGGGAGGACGAGGAGCCCGCCTTCGTCAGGCGGGCGGACGGCTCCTATCTCGTGGCGGGATGGATGCCGGTGGACGAGTTCGCGGCCAGGCTCGGAGTGCAGATCGAGCTCGACCGGGACTACGAAACCGTCGCGGGGTTCGTCCTGGCCAGGCTCAGTCATCTGCCCGAGCTCGGCGAGACCTTCGAGAGCGACGGGCTGAGCTTCGAGGTGGTCGACCTCGACGCGCGGCGGATCGACAAGGTCCTCGTCAGGCGGTCAACCTGACCCTGCAGACAATCGCGCTGCCTGTCGGAGCGACTCAGACCAGGACCATGATCCCCGCCCAGGCGATGGCGGCGACTTCCGCCGATCGCGCCCACACGGGCGGTCCGGAGTATCGACTCGCGCTGCGATGAACCCCGACCACGGTCGCGACAAGGTACGGAACCGGCAGAAGATGGATCGCCAAGGCGAG
>CAZOEX010000429.1:0-1520 GCA_964578925.1 uncultured Gemmatimonadota bacterium
CGGGCGAAACTCCGAAAGGCCGGGAAGGTCAAGCGTGGCCGGGGAGCCAAGGAGCGGTGATGTCCGCAGGTTGCTGCAAAAACGAAACGGCGTGAGCTACCTTCCGGGGATCTAGCCAATCCACGGAGCCCAGACGGGCAGGAAGGAGCTCACGCCGCATGGAGAAGGTAGCGCCGAGTCGGCAGCTGAGGGAAGGACTGCATCGATTTTTCGCGGATCTCGGAGAGGTGGAGGACGGAGCGGGAGCCTTGAGCGAGCTGGTGCGTCGGGCGGCCACGCTGGCGGTCCAGGAGGCGCTCGAGGCCGAGCAGCGGGACTTCATTGGCCGCGGCCGCTACGAGCGAGGGCCGGGCCGGGGCTACCGGAGTGGCTACCGCACGGGACGCCTGGACACGGCCGAAGGGAGGCTCGAGGTGGAGGTCCCCCAGGTTCGGGACGCAGGCTTCCCCTATCGGTCCGAGCTCTTCGGCTTCCTGCGTGGCAACTCGGATGTCCTGGAGCGGTTGGCCGTGGAGATGTACGCCCGGGGTCTGTCGACCCGTGACGTCGAGGCGGCCTTCACGGGCCCCGACGGGGTGTGCCTCTTGAGCCGGACGGCCGTGAGCGAGGTGACCGAGAGCCTGTGGGAGGAATACGAGGCGTTCCAGGAGCGCGACCTCTCCGAGATCCCGGTCCTCTACCTCTTCCTGGACGGCCTCTACGAGCCGCTGCGCCGGCACGGCATCCAGCGCGAGGCGGTGCTGTGCGCGTGGGGGATCACCACCGAGGGGGAGAAGGTGCTGCTGTCGCTGGCCCTGGGCAGCCGGGAGAGCCACGAGGCGTGGCTCGAGTTCCTCCGGGGCCTGGTACGCCGCGGGCTCCCCGTCCCGCTCACGATCACCACCGATGGCGCTCCGGGCCTGATCCGGGCGGTCGAGGAGGTGTGGCCCAAGAGCCTCCGCCTGCGCTGCTGGGTGCACCGGATGCGGAACCTGCTGGCCAAGGTGCCCGAGCACATGAAGCCCGAGGTGAAGGCCCACTTGGTGGCGATCCGGGACGCTCCCACCCTCGAGGCCGGCCAGGCGGCCGCCCAAGACTTCCTCGAGCGCTACGGCCAGGAGCTGCCCTCGGCCTGCGCCTGTCTGTCCGAGGACCTGGACGCGCTCCTGGCCCACCTCCGTCTCCCCTGGCGGCACCGCAAGTTTGTCCGGACCACCAACCTCATCGAGCGCAGCTTCGTCGAGGAGCGGCGCCGCACCAAGACTCTGCCCCGCTTCTTCACCGAGAAGAGCTGTCTGAAGCTGGTCCACGCGACCCTCATCCGGGCCGCCGTCCGCTGGCAGAGGATCAAGATCACCGCCCTGGAGCTCGAGCAGATCCGCCTCCTCTACCAAGAGCTGGAGATCACGCCCACGCACCGGCTGGAAGTCGTCGCCTGAAACCCAGACCCGGAAGCGCTCACGTCAACTTTTGCAGCAGATCTCGGACTTGACCCGCCCGGTGGGCCCGCGCCTGTTCTCCCCTGTGACTCACGGGGGCCA
>CAZOEX010000430.1:0-1515 GCA_964578925.1 uncultured Gemmatimonadota bacterium
TCTCGGAACCGGCTGGCTCATCTGGCGACCGAGAATCGCCCGCAGGTTCCGTCCCCCGTACGGCGGGTCCCCCGCCAGCATCTCGAACAACACGCAGGCGAGAGCGTACTGGTCGCTGCGCTGGTCCACGTCGCTGTCACCGGCCGCCTGTTCAGGGCTCATGTATCCGGGGGTGCCGACAGAGTGGCCCGGTCGCGTCAGTTGTTTCTCGGTGTCGTGCTCCAGCGCCGTCGCGATCCCGAAGTCCGACACGACCGCGATGCCTTCGGTCAGCAGGATGTTGGCCGGCTTGATGTCGCGGTGGACGATCCCCGCTTCGTGAGCGTGCGCCAGTGCTTCGCCCACGCCCCGGGCGACTCTGAGCGCCTCGGGCACCGGAAGAGCCCCCTCCTCGTCGAGTCGCTCGCGGAGCGATCTTCCCTCGACGAAGGGCATGACGTAAAAGGGTCGGTCGTCGACCAGACCCGAGTCGAGAAGCGGAAGGATGTGGGGATGCGTGAGCTTCGCCGCCAGCTCGATCTCGCGAAGGAAGCGTCGGGCCGCGACGCCCGAGACGAGCTCCGGCGAGAGGACCTTCAGGGCGACCCGCCGGTCGTGGCGTCTGTCGCGCGCCAGGTACACCGTCGACATCCCGCCGCGTCCGAGCTCGCGCACGAACTCGTAGCGCTCGGGAAGGACGGACTTCAAATGTGCCGTGCGGTCGTCCATGTCCCCCGGGGGTGAGACACGCTACGCCCTCGGCACGCGCGCTACGCCACCTTGCGGGTCCCGGGGGGAGCGAAGTTCGCATTCGAACAGTGGAACGTTAACGCCGCAGCGACGCGCCGGCACGTTCGGTCGGCGGCGTGCGTCATTCGGCCATGACGGTGCCCCGACGGCGGCTTGACGGGCAGCCGTCACTTTCTTCCGCGAGCGAACGGTAGACGGGGCATTCCCGGTTCGCCGACGGAGAGTCCGAAAATGAACGCACTTCGCTCCTGAACGCGGAGAAGAACGATGAGACACACAGACGACGACATGACGGTCAGCCGCACTCGCAAGATCGCGTCGGGTGCCGTGGCGAGCGCCGCGGTCATCGCAGCGAACCTCCTCGTGGTCAACGCCGAAGCCGCAGCGGGACAGAACTTCTACGATCTCGCGGCTGAGCGCACGGCCACCACGTTCAGCGTGGCCATACCGAGCGCCCCCGCCCCCGTCGACGCGGCCCGCGTGGCCGCGCCCGAATTGCCGGACCTCGAGTCGCTCGACGACGTCGGCTTCGTCGTACCGGTGCTGGAGCGCCGCGAGGCCGTTCTGCCGGAGCCGCCCGAGCTGGACGGAGCGCCCTGGATCAAGAACGGCATACCGCCGGCGCCTCGAGCAGGTCTCGATGTCGCGGCCCCGACGGTCGAGGACGTGCCGGCGTTCGATGAAATCCGTATCGAGGTTCCCGAATTACGGTTGCCCGAGTCGGCCGCGGCTGTGTCTCCCGGTCGATGAGGCGCACGTCGCGGCCGGCCAGGCGGCCGGCCCGCT
>CAZOEX010000431.1:0-1510 GCA_964578925.1 uncultured Gemmatimonadota bacterium
GCGCCGTGGACGTCGTCGTGATCGACTCGGTGGCGGCGCTCGTGCCGCGCGCCGAGATCGAAGGCGAGATGGGCGACTCGCACGTAGGACTGCAGGCCCGGCTCATGTCCCAGGCGTTGCGCAAGCTGACCGGTGCGATCGGCCGCTCGCGGACCTCGCTGATCTTCACGAACCAGATCCGCGAGAAGATCGGGGTGATGTTTGGGTGCTTTCAGTACAACACCCGCGTGACCCTCGCCGATGGATCCAGCGAGAAGATCGGGAAGATCGTCAACCAGCGACTCCCCGTGGAGGTGCTCTCGTACGACCCGGAAACGGGGGACATCTCGCCGCGCAAGGTGGTGGACTGGTTCGACAACGGTCGGGCCGAGCGCTTCCTGCAGTTCCACGTGGAAGGTGGACCGTCCGGCCGCCGCCACTTCGCCGCGACCGAGAACCACCTGATCTTCACGCCGGACGGCCCGCGCCGGGCGGGCGAGCTGGGCGAGGGCGATCAGGTCTTGGCCGCCGTCGAAGATTACGCGCTGACGGAGGATCAGCAGCAGGTGTTGCTTGGGGGAGCTCTGGGAGACGGCTCCCTTCGGCGAGCTGGGGTCCATACGGCTCACTTCCGCGTCGGTCACGGAGAAAAACAGGAAGAGTACCTGCGCTGGAAGCACTGGATGCTGGAGCCGTTCTCGGGACCGATTCGCCCCATGGGGAAGGGGAACGGATTTGCTACCTTGAGTATGCCTGCGCTGAGCGAGCTTCGATCGGAGCTCTACGATGGTGAAGGCCAGCGGACAGCCACCACGGCCGTGCTCGACCGTCTCGACGCTCGAGGTCTGGCCGTGTGGTACGGCGACGACGGGTCGTTCAGCGGATCCTATGAACGCTGGGGCAAGGGCAAGTCGGTCCTTTACAACAAGGCGCTACAGGGTGCCGGCCGCGAGCGCGCAGTCGCGGCCTTGGAACGCCTCGTCGGCGGACGGCCGAGAGACGACGGACGCGGTTTCTGGTTCGACTCGGCGCAGACGGTGCGACTCCATGCTCTCATCGCCCCCTACCTGCATCCGTCGTTGGAATACAAGCTCCACCCGGATCAACGGGGCAGGTACGCGTGGGATCCCGACCTGAGCGATGCCCACCTGAACGGGACAAGGCTTGCATCCCGGCGACGGCGCCGATCCGTACCCGCAACGATCATCAAGCGCTACGTAAAGCCGCCCACCCGATCGATGAAGCGCTTCGACATCGAGGTTGAAGGCAACCACACCTACTTGGTCGACGGCGTCGTGGTGCACAACTCGCCCGAGACCACGAGCGGCGGCCGGGCGCTCAAGTTCTACGCCTCCCTGCGGCTCGACATCCGCCGGATCGCCTCGATCAAGGACGGGGGCGAGCAGGTCGGGAACCGCACCCGCGTCAAGGTGGTGAAGAACAAGTGCGCGCCGCCGTTCCGCCAGGCGGAGTTCGACATCATGTTCAACGAGGGAATCAGCCGCACCGGAGTCCTCGTCGACCTGGGCGA
>CAZOEX010000432.1:0-1505 GCA_964578925.1 uncultured Gemmatimonadota bacterium
TTGCCCTCGTCTCCTCTCTTCCCGTTTTTGTGGTTTTTCGGCGCGGCGCCGGCGCCCCCCCCCCTCGACGGCGTCGCCGACGTCTCGGAGCCCCCGTCACCACACCCCCTCGTGGACGCTTCGCCACCGGTGACGCGAGTGGCCGGAATCGACGTCGGCGGCGAGTCGCGGCCCGTGTTGATGGCCGGACCGTGCAGCGTGGAGTCCGAAGATCAGATCCACACCGTAGCCCGTCGGCTGGCCGAGACCGGCGCGACCTTCCTGCGCGGCGGAGCCTTCAAGCCGCGCACCTCTCCGTACGACTTCCAGGGCATTGGACGCGACGCGCTCCGCTGGTTGCGAGACGCGGCGGACGCGCACGGCCTGCGGGTCGTGACGGAGGCGATGTCGGAGTCGGCGATGGAGGACGTGGCCGATGTGGCGGACCTGATCCAGGTCGGATCGCGCAACATGCACAGTACGCCTCTGCTGCGAGCCGCGGGCCGCACCGGGCGTCCGGTTCTCTTGAAGCGGGGCATGGCGGCCACGGTCGACGAGTGGCTGTCGGCCGCCGAGTACTGCCTGGACGCGGGGGCGCCCGCCGTCGTCTTCTGCGAGCGCGGGATCCGCAGCTTCGACGACCGGACGCGCAACCTGCTCGATCTCGCGACCGTGGCGCTTCTGCGGCACGTGCACGATCTTCCCGTCATCGTCGATCCGTCCCACGGGCTCGGTCGCCGTGATCTCGTCCTGCCGCTCAGCCGGGCCGCACTGGCGGCCGGGGCCGCCGGACTCCTCGTCGAGGTCCACCCGAATCCCGGCGCGGCGCTGAGCGACGGTCCGCAGGCCGTGTCCTTCGCCATGGCCGACGCGTTGTCGAACCTGGTCCGGGCCGAACGCGCGACACTGGTCGCGGGCGAGTCGTAGGAAGACCGGAATATGACGGGAGACGCACCCGCGGCCCGCGCCGCCGGGTTCGGCAAGGCGCTGACGCGCCTGGCGAGGGAGGCTGCCGCCGCCCCGGCCGGCCGCCTTCACGTCGCGACCTGTCACCTCCCCCCGCCGGTCGATCTCCTGCGGCTGTGGGAGGTCGGACCACCGGGCCAGTTCGCCGCCTTCTGGGAAGACGATCGCGAGGCCCTGGTCGGGCTCGGCGAGGCGGCCCGCGGGTCCGCGCCCGAGTCGGGCTCGGGGGCCGCGACGCCCCGCTGGTTCGGCAGCATTCCGTTCGCGCCCGACTGGACCGACGACGACTGGTCGCCGCTGACGGAGAGCGGTTTCGTGCTCCCGCGCTGGACGCTTCGCGATGTCGCGAGTGGGGACGAGGCCGACGGCATCAAGGTCACGCTGGCCGTTCGCGGACCCCTGGAGCGAGAAGATCTGAGGGAAATCGGCGCCGAATTCGAGAGGATCGCCGACCATGTCTCCGCGCATCCGTCGGAGAGCGACCCCGCGTCGCGTCCCGCGAACCGGGCCGCCGACGGGAATCCGAGCGGAGGTACGCCGCCGGATGCCCCGTTCGCGCG
>CAZOEX010000433.1:0-1495 GCA_964578925.1 uncultured Gemmatimonadota bacterium
GGTCGTCGTCCCCGTCGAAATCGGCCAGCGCCAGGGTGTTGGCGCCGTGCAGGCTCCCGATCGGGTTCACGGGGCGGTTGGGCCGGGCTCCGGGACTGGCGTTCGGGTTCGCCCCGGGGCCGAAGCTGGCCACGATCTCGATGTTCTGGAACCGGTCGGTCACGTGGCTGAACCGCGGAAGCCCGTCCGGACCGCGGTCGACTTCCTCGTAGTGCGTGATCGTCCCGGTCAGCCGGCCGATGAGCAGGTCGAGCCGACCGTCGCAATCGATGTCCGCGATGTTCGGGATGTTCTGGCGGTCCGAGAAGATCGGCTCGCCGTTCACGTCGCGGAGCGAGTCGGCGGCGAGTTCGAAGCGAGGCTCCGAACCGCTGCCGACGTTCTGCCAGTAGCGAATGTAGCTGAAGACCTCTTCGGTCAGCAGGTCGATGTCGTCGTCTTCGTCCATCCGCGCGAACCGGTACCACTCGCCGGCCTCGACGTCCTGGTAGGCGTCGGAGCGCCAGGCGAACTCCCGTTGGGTGGGCGTGCCGACGTTCTCGAAGTACATGACCCGATCGGACGCCTCCTGGACGAAGAGATCCAGGTCGCCGTCGCCGTCGATGTCGACCATCTGCGGCCGAGGAAGGTTCAGCCCGCCTAGCCAGGGGAACCGGTACGGCTCCCCGGCGCTGTCGGCCACGGGGACGACATCGACGCGCATCGCATAGCTCGCGGCGAGCCCGTCGGCGATGCCCGATCCGTTCGCGGTCTCCGCCCCATCCGGTGAGGTGGCGGGCTCGCCGACGGGCGCCGAGGCGCATCCCGCGGCGAGGAGCGCCGCGAGGAGGATGCCGCTCCACCCGCGCGGCCTCATGAGGAAGCCGCGCCCATCCCGGCCGCGTACCGCTCCACCTCGATGAACTCGAGCACCTCGCCGGACGACGTGTCGATCACGGCCACGAAGCCGTTCGCGGGCGCTGCGCCCTCGGACGCCGGCGTGGCGTTGCGGTTCCCCACGTACAGCTTCGAGCCGTCGGGAGAGAGGGCGATGCCGTGTGGCTCCGCGAAGCGCTCGTGCTCGATCGTCTGCTCGACCGACCAGTCGGCCGTGTCGATGAAGGTCACGACGTCCGCCCGATTGTTGCCGAAGTAGAGTCGGCTGCCGTCCGGCGAGAAAACCGGGTGCCATGGCGCCGCCGGTACGTCCACGGAATCGACCAGCGGGATCGTCTTCGGCTGCGTGGCGTCCATGACGAGCAGCTTCCCGGTCATCTCGCCACCGACCGCCAGGCGCCGCCCGTCGGGAGACAGGGCGAACTGGACGAAGGTGTGCGGGTGCGCCGCGTCTCCCGGCATCTGCAGCAACTCGGTCTCGCCCGTGGCGGGCTCGTAGACGACCACGTCGTTGCTCGCGAGACTCGCCGTGTAGACGTAGTCGCCGCCCGGCGTCACGAGCAGGGCGTGCGGCCGCGCGATGAAGACGTCGATCTCCTCGATCTCCATCGTCGAGCGC
>CAZOEX010000434.1:0-1484 GCA_964578925.1 uncultured Gemmatimonadota bacterium
CCCGGCGGCGAGTACGTCTTCCGTCCGAACGTGACCGGAACCTGGGTCTACTCCTGCCTGCAGTATCCGGATCGGATGTCCGGGGCCAGAATTCGGGTCGTACCCTGAGATGACCGAGAGGAGGCCGGGCGGACCATGAGCCGGCTCGACCGGGCGGATCGCTGTCTCGGATGTCTCGTCTGGAAGCCCTTGACCTTCTTACTGGTCCTGGCGACGGCGGGATGCGTGTGGGCGGCGATGATGATTCTGCGCGAGGTCACGGGTATGGAGCGCTGGGCGGGTTTTCTACTGGCGCTGGTGGGCGCCCTCGTGTTCGGAGCGGGTGCCTTCATGGTTGCGCGCAATCGCAGGCTTTCCGACTGGGAGCCCTGAGGGACGTCAGTCGCCGCGACGCAGACCCCTCCAGGCGGCCGGCAGCGTGACACCCGCGAGGCATCCCCAGATCGGGGACCCGGCCTCGATGCCCGCCGAACCCGACGCGGCGGTCGCGAGGGCCGTGAGGAGAACGACGGCTTGCGCCCCTCGCACACGTCCGACCGAGAGCGGAGCCCCCGTCAGGTCGCCCCGCGCCGCCACCGATCGCGTCGTCGCGATGAGCGCGATCGCGCCGACGACCACGATCGTGGCTATCGTTCGCGGTACGAGGTCGGGTTGAAGGGGCGTGACGTCGGGTGTCAGGCCGGCCGTGGTCAGAGCGATCGCCCCCGCCCCACAGAGTCCCGCGAAGAGCCACTGCCGGGCGAGGCCGGGGGTGAGGACGGCGTCCAGCCCGAACGCGACGGCGCCGACCACCGCCGGCCACGGCGTACCCGTACGCCAGGCGGTGAAGAGCGCGAAGCCGGTGACGGCGAGCGAATCCAGGCCCGTGGCGGCCCGGCCGGTCGACCGACTGACGACACGGGCGTAGAAGAGGCCGGCGAAGAGCGGAGCGAGAGCGGCGTCCAGCCCCAGGTACGCTCCGTAGCCGAGCGTCATCGCCAGGAAGGCGCCCGCGATCTCGTCGTCGGGGACGATCTCGCGGGCGACCGCCCAGGCGCCGAAGGCCGCCAGCGCGCCGCCCCCGGCCCTGAGCAGCACTTCTCGCACACCCGCGTCCTGGGACGCCGCGAGAATGCCGGCGACGGTCGCCGCCACCGGAAGCAGCAGGAGCATCGCGCGGTTGGTCGGGTGCGAGGGATCGATCGGACGGCCGATCGACGTGATCTCGTGGAGTTCGCTCCCGTTGTTCGCCATGTGGTCAGTCCTCCCGTTCATGACTTCTCCTCGTGAAGCCCGCTGGCCAGCGCCGGATGCATCCTTTTCAGATGACGGAGCCGGAGATTCCAGCTTCCCATAAATTGAGCCGACGAGGACAAATCTGCAGCGACCGCGAGGGAAGGAGCAGGAGGCGATGTCGAACACGAGAGCATTTACGGTCGTGGGCGTGCTCGCAATCGCGTTCGCGGGGCTGCCGGACGACGCATCGGCTCAAGACGAGGCGGCCG
>CAZOEX010000435.1:0-1480 GCA_964578925.1 uncultured Gemmatimonadota bacterium
TCTTCAACCTGTTCATCCGCCAGAACTTCGGCGCCTACAACTACGAGAGCGTCGATGACTTCCTGCAGTCGGTCTGCGCGGCCGGAAACGGCTCGTCGTCCTACTGCACGACGAATTTCCCCGGCGGGGCCGACCCGGTCGAGCCGGAGGACTACGACCGCGGCTATTCGCTCGTGGACAACGTGCTCGGAGACGACTCGGACGCTGCCGGGGCCTTCTCCGCCTACCAGATCGGCCTGTACGCTCAGGACGAGATCCAGGTCAACGATCGCCTGCGAGTCACGGCCGGTTTGAGGGTCGACATCCCGAAGATCACGACGGAGCCGAGGTTCTCGGACGACGTGTTCGACACCACGATTCCGATGATCGAGGCCGCGGGCTACGATTTGGAAGGGGCGACGCCCGGTGAGACGCCGGCGGCCCAGGCCTATCTGGCGCCACGCGTGGGCTTCAACTACGACCTCGATCCGGAGACCGGTACACGCCTCCGGGGCGGGGCCGGGATCTTCACGGGCCGTGTGCCCTTCGTGTACCCGGGGGCGATGTACGCCAACAACGGCGTGACCACTGGCTTCGTCAGCCGCACCGAGCTGGCCAGCGGCGATCCCGTTCCGTTCATCCCCAACCCGGAGAACGGGCTTACTTCGGCGGACTTCGGCCTGCCGGACCTCCCGTCGGGCGAGCTCGACGTCTTCACCGAGGACTTCAAGTACCCGCGCGTCTTCCGCACGAGCCTCGGCCTCGACAGGCAGCTCGACGAGAACACGTCGATCACCGTCGAAGGCCAGTACACGAAGACCCTGGACAACATCATCATCCAGAACGTCAACTTCCGGCCGCAGAACGATCAGCTCGCCGGACCGGACAATCGGCCCGTCTACAACTACGGGTTCAACGATTTCTTCGGCAGCTTCGACGTCAACGAGACGCTGATCGATCCGCGGTACGGGAACGGGATCTACAAGGTCGGCTCGACGAGCGAGGGCCACGCCTACGATATCTCGGGCACGATCCGGCGCCAGTTCGGCGACGTCGTCAGCACACAGCTGTCCTACACGTACGGCGATTCCTACTCGCTGAACGACGCGACGTCGGATCAGATCTCGTCGACCTTCCGGTTCAACGAGAACGTGAACGGGCTGAACTTCCTGGAGTCGGCTCGCTCCGACTGGTCGATCGGACACCGGATTCTCGGGATCGTCACCTTCGAGAAGGAGTTCCTCGAGCGTCTCGGCACGACGATCAACCTCGTCTACCAGGGTGAGTCGGGTCGTCCGTACTCCTTCATCATCGGCGGGAGCTTCGGCTTCACCGGCGAGGGGTCGGGCACATCGCCCCTGGCGTATATTCCCGAGAGCGCCGATCAGCTCACGTTCACGGAGTTCACGAGCGGTGGCGTCACCTACACGCCGGCGCAGCAGGCGGCGGCATTCGACGCGTTCATCGACAGCCACGACTACCTGCAGTCACGGCGTGGCGA
>CAZOEX010000436.1:0-1472 GCA_964578925.1 uncultured Gemmatimonadota bacterium
CTAGCCGCTCGTCTCGAGGGAAGCGAGACCGGCCAGAAGCAGCTCACACTCTGGAAAAAGCGCGACGGCTGAGGCTCATCCCGGGATCTCGCCGAAATTCACGGCCATCGTCCCGAACCACAGATCGATCGACCCGCAGCCCACGAATCCGTGGCGCTGCATCAGCTCCGTGACCCCTCGCTGGGCCGGATACGTCCGTAACGACTCCGGGATGTAGCGGTAGGACTCCACGTCGCGATGGAGAAGCCAGCCTGCCAGGGAGGATGATACCTCCAGGTACCCCAGGTACGCGCGGTCGAGCCACGCCGGTTCGGCGCGCCCGAAGTCGAGCGACACCAGCCGCCCCCCCGGCTTCAACACCCGCCGGATCTCCGCGATCGATGCGTCCAGGTCGGGGAAGTTGCGCAACCCGTATCCGATCACGATCCGGTCGACGGTGGCGTCCGCCAGCGGCAGGGCCATCGCGTCGCAGCCCAGCCAGCGAAGGCGGCCGGCGCCTTCACGGGCCTGCCCCTCGCGCATCATCCCGAGCGTGAGGTCCCCCGCGATCAGGAGCCCGCGGGACGAATCGTCCCACTCCTTCGCCGCCCGCAGCGCCAGGTCGCCCGTGCCGGCGGCGAGATCGAGCACGACCTGGTCGGGACGGATGTCGGCCACCTCCAGCACCAGCCGCTTCCAGCGCCGGTGCATCCCGAGCGACATGACGTCGTTCGTGAGGTCGTAGCGGCTCGCGATGCGCCCGAACAGGCGCTGCACGTAATCGCGTTTCGAAGCGGGTGTGACGATTCCCGCCCGGATCCGGTCTTTCAATTGCGACGCGCTCATGGCGTGGAGTGTCCCCGCCGCGCGCCCGCGTGTCAACGGCACGTCGACGGGATGAATCCCGGAGCGGCGCCTCGGCGTATCACAGCACGGACCTTGCAGTATTTGGAGGGCTGAGCCCGCTTCCAGCCACGCGGCCGAACGGGGATCGCGGGGCGGAAAGCGGTGAACGAGCGAACAACCGGGGGAAACCATGAGGTTCAGCAGAGTCGGGTTCACAGCGCTCGCGGTGCCGATGATTGCATTGAGCGTCGCAGCCTGCTCGAAGACCAACGTCAGCCGGATCGATCCCGCCAGCGTGACCGATCTGTCGGGTCGCTGGAACGACACCGATTCACGGCTCGTGGCCAGCGAGCTGATCCAGCAGAGCCTGGGCGGGGTCTGGATCGATCGCTACGCGGATGCCAACGGGGGGGAGTCGCCCCCCGTGATCGTCGGGGAATTCCGCAACCGATCGAACGAGCACATCCCGGTCGGGACCTTCGTCAGCGATCTCGAGAACGCCTTCGTCAACAGCGGCGCGGTGACACTCGTCGCCGGCGGCGGCGAGCGCGACGAGGTGCGTGACGAGCGCGAAGACCAGCAATACAACGCGCGGGCCGGAACCCGGGCCGGGCTCGGCCAGGAGCTGGGCGCCCGTTACATGCTGC
>CAZOEX010000437.1:0-1461 GCA_964578925.1 uncultured Gemmatimonadota bacterium
ACTGGCACAACTACGGCAACTCGACGATCGGAGCCCGCTCGGACATCGAGAACGTTCCGATCGAGCGGCTGAAGGCCTTCTACGAGAAGTACTACCAGCCCGACAACGCCGTGTTGATCGTGGCCGGCGCCTTCGAGACGGACCGGGCGCTCGAGCTGATCGCCCGGGAGTTCGGCGCGATTCCGCGGCCCGAGCGCACGGGTGCGAACCGGCTGTTCGAGACGTACACGGCCGAACCGGCCCAGGACGGCGAGCGCTCCGTGACGCTTCGGCGCGTCGGTGACGAACAGATCGTCATGACGGCGTACCACGTCCCGGCGGGCTCGCACGAGGACTACGCCGCCGTCGACGTGCTCTCGCACATCCTGGGAACCGAGCCGGCGGGCCGGCTTCATCAGGGGCTGGTCGAAACGGGGCTCGCCGCCAGTTCCGGTGCCTTCGACCGACAGCTCCGGGAACCCGGCCTGCTGATGGCGTACGCCCGGGTCCGCGAGGGCGAGCCCCTTCAGCCGGCCGCCGACTCCCTGATCGGTACGCTGCATGCGATCGCCGGCGACCAGCCGCCCACCGAGGAGGAAGTCGAGCGGGCGAAGAACGAGTACCTGAAGAACATCGAGCTCTCGTTCAACAATCCGCAGGGGATCGCCTTGCGGCTCAGCGAGTGGACCTCGATGGGCGACTGGCGGCTGTTCTTCCTCCACCGGGACCGGCTGGAGCAGGTGACGCCGGACGCCGTCCGCCGGGTGGCGGCCACCTACCTGGTGCCGACGAACCGAACGATGGGCTACTTCTACCCGGTCGACGAGCGACCGACCCGGGCGGAGGTGCCGCCGCCGCCCGACGTCGAGGCGCTGGTGGCCGATTACGAGGGCCGCGAAGCCGTGGCCGAAGGCGAAGCGTTCGATCCGACGCCCACCAACATCGAGTCGCGGACCCAGCGGGTTACCCTGGGTAACGGCTTCGAGCTCGCCATGCTGCCGAAGGAGACCCGCGGCAACACCGTGACCGCCAACTTCACGCTGCGTTTCGGTACGGAGGAGGCGCTGGCCGGCCGGACCGCCGAAGCCGGACTCGTGGCCGCCATGCTGCGGCGCGGCACCGAGCAGCGCACCCGGCAGGAGATCGAGGACGAGCTGGACAGGCTGAAGGCCCAGCTCGTCTTCGGCGGAGGCGCGACGAGCGTCGGTGGACGAATCCAGACGGTCCGCGAGAGTCTGCCCGACGTGCTGCGGCTGCTGTTCGAGATGCTCACCGAGCCGTCCTTCCCGGCGAACGAGTTCGCCACCCTGAAGGAGGAGCGGCTCGTCTCGCTGGAGAGCCAGATGGCGGAGCCCCAGGCGCGGGCGTTCACCGCCTTCCAGCGTCACCTGAACCAGCACTGGCCCGAGGATCATCCGAACTACGTTCCGACGCTCGAGGAGCAGAAGGAGCGCCTCGAGGCCGTGACGCTCGACGAGGTGC
>CAZOEX010000438.1:0-1452 GCA_964578925.1 uncultured Gemmatimonadota bacterium
GGTCTTCCTCGAAGTGCTCGATCTGGTCGAGAAGTGCCTTCTTCATCTCGCTGGCGCGCAGCGTCGCGTCTGCCATTCGTCTCTATCCCACCGACTGATTGTTGGTTTCCAGGAGGCTGCGCCTGAGTGTCTGCAGCCGCCGTCGTACAGAACCGTCGAGCACCCGGTCGCCCGCACGGACGATCATTCCCCCGACGAGCCGCTGATCCGTCCGGAAGTCGGCGTCGACCTCGCGGTCGAGCACCCGCGACAGCTCCCCCTCGATCTCACGCCGAAAGTCCGCGTCGGGCTCCGACATCAGGGTGACCGTCGCGTGAAGCCGCCCGGTGCGCTCGTTGAGGAGGTCGCGGGCCGCCTCGTCGATCTCGGGCAGCATGTCCTGTCGTCGCTTCCGTAGCACGACGAGGAGAAAGCGCACGAAGTTCTCGGGGTACGCGTCGCCGAAGACGTTGCGCAGCACGCGCGTCTTGTCCTCCTTCGACACGCGGGGCGTGTCGAGAAACGCGGCGAAGCGGGACGAGGACTCGTAGAGCCCCGCGACCTCCGACAGCATCTCGAGCCACGTATTCGCGCCGGCGCCCTTCTCTGCCAGCTCCAGGAGCGTATCCGCGTACGTGCGCGCGACGGCCGCTCGGCTCATCCGATCTCCGACAGATAATCCCGGACGAGCTTGCGGTTCGCCTCGTCGTCCAGCCGCTCGCTCACGAGCCGCTCGGCGGCGGCGATCGCAAGGTCGACGGCGTCACGCCGGACGGCCGCGGTCAGCTCCTCCCGCTCGCGCTCCATTTCCCGGCGAGCCTTTTCGAGCAGCGCCTCGTGCTCCTTCCGCGCGTCCGCGAGGATCTCCTCGCGCAGCCGCTCCCCCGCCTCCCGACCCTCCTGGAGGAACCCCTTTGCCTCCAGCCGGGCCTCGTCCAGCTGCCGCTGGTGCTCGTCGAGCAGACGACGCGCCTCCTCCCGGTCCCGCCGTGCGGAGGCGATCTCCTCATCGATGCGCTCCCGCCGGGCCTCCAGGGCTTTCGATATCGCGGGGAACGCCTTCCACGACAGCACGCCCAGCGTCAGCAGGAAGAGGATCCACGTCCAGAAGACGAGACCTAAGTTCACGCTGAACACCGACGTGCCGCCGTCCTGGACCGCGAGGAGAAGGCCCGGCGCCACCAGGACCGCTGTCACGCCGAGCGCGAGGCCGCGCCCGATGGATCGAGGCATGTTCATCACGTTGGGCGTCCCGTCGTTACTTGATGAAACCGGCGATCACGAGACCGAACAGCGCCACACCCTCGATGAGCGCCGCGAGGATGATCGCGCCCGTCTGAATCTGTCCCGCCGCCTCGGGTTGACGCGCCATCGCGTCCGCCATCTGGCCGCCGATGCGGCCGATGCCGAGCCCGGCGCCGATCACGACCACTCCGGCGCCGATGATGGCGAGCCCGGCGCCGATGTCGCCGC
>CAZOEX010000439.1:0-1446 GCA_964578925.1 uncultured Gemmatimonadota bacterium
CTTGTTAGCAACTGTGTGCGAACTCGGCCTCCCGAAGCCCGATCGTCGGATCCCATAGGGCCCCGTCTCGAGCCATTGCGTTCAGGATCGTGAGGAGCTTCCGCATGCACGCGGTGAGTGCCACCTTGGGAGGCTTCCCTCGCTCTCGGAGTCGGTCGTAGAACTCGGCGATCACCGGATTCCAGCGCGTAGCGGTCAGGGTCGCCATGTAGAGCGCCGCCCGCACCGAGCTCCGGCCGCCCCACACCATTCGTTTGCCCCTCAGCGTCCCGCTGTCCCGGTTCAGCGGAGCCACCCCTACCAGCGCCGCGATCTCCCTCCGGTTCAACCGTCCGAGCTCCGGGAGCTCCCCGATCAACGTCCGGGAAAGCACTGGACCCACGCCCGGGACACTGCGCAGCAGATCCTCTCGGGCTCGCCACACCGGGCTCTCTTTGATCCGGCCATCGAGATCGGCATCTACGCCCCCAAGCTGGCGCTTCAGCCACCGGATGTGCTGCTGGATTCCCTTCCGCACGGCCTCGGGAGCCGTGTGCAGCCGGTTCTTCTCCGCCGTCAGCATCTCGATCAATTGGCGACGGCGCGCCAGGAGAGCCGTGAACTCTCGAGCTGCTTCGTCGGGAACCGGGCGCGGCTCCGGCCTCACTCGTTCGGCGAACAGCGCCAGCACGCGGGCATCGATCCGGTCCGTCTTCGCCAACTGGCCCGTCGACCGACCGAAGTCCCGCACCTGCCGCGGATTCGCGACCACCACAGGCACGCTCGCCGAGATCAGCTCCGCTACGACTGCCGTCTCATGCCCACCGGTCGCCTCCAGGACCACCAGCGCGGGCTCCCGGTTCCCCAGTCGCCTCACCAGATCGGCGATGCCGGCCGCATCGTTCGACACCGACCAGCCCTCCTCCCCCACGGCAACTTCGAGCTCCGACTTGGAAACGTCGATCCCCGCGAACACCGCCGCCTCGGACATCCCACCTCCCGCCTCGGAGGGTTTGATCGTGCGTCGCCCTTCCTTGCGAATCGTCCGGGCTCTCCGGCCCCAACAACTGTTCGGGCTCCTCACGATCCGGGTAGGGGCGGCGCCCAAGCTAACAATCGGTCTCGTGGACCCCAGGCGCGACGGGCTACCACCCCAGGAACAGCGGGAAACTATCTATTCCTCGTCACACAAGACGGCAGCCCGCCAGCTCAGCTGGATGGCGGAGGAGGAAACAGTCCAAGTTGCGTGAGCATCGCGAGGTTGTCCCACTCCACCCAGAGTTCCGCGACCTGGCCAGCCTCGATACGGAAAATCGCCAGAAACGGCGCTTCTACCCTCCGTCCAGTGGTTGGGAATTCACCCATTGGCCCCGTTTGCGTACCAGTGTAAGTGAACCGCGCCGCCACGTAGTCGCCTTCCGCAATCAGCTGCTGCCCAGTAACATGCTGGTCCGGGAAGCTGACCAA
>CAZOEX010000440.1:0-1441 GCA_964578925.1 uncultured Gemmatimonadota bacterium
GCACGGCCGTCATCACGATGCTGGCGACCCCGTTCATGATCGCCGGCGCCCCGGCGTTCGCACGGCGACTGTGCGAGCTGACCGGTTCCCCGACCCTCCCGATGGCCGCCGACCTCGCGGAAGCGCCGGAGGGTCTGGACGATCACGTGATCATCGTCGGCTACGGCGTCAACGGCCGGAACGTGGCGCGCGTCGTGGCCGGGGCCGGAATTCCGTACGTGATCCTGGAGCAGAACGGCCGCGTGGTGGAAACGGCGCGACGCGACGGGCAGCCGATCGTATACGGTGACGCGACCCAGCTGCATACGCTGGAGCGAGTGGGAGTGGACCGTGCGCGCGTCCTCGTCCTCGCCATCGCCTCGCCGGCGGACGAGCTCCGCAGCGTGGAGATCGCCCGGCAGCTCAACCCCGGCATCCGCATCGTCGTGCGGACGCGCTTCGTCCAGTCGATCGGCGAGTTGAAGGGAGTCGGCGCCGACGAAGTCATCGCCGAGGAATTCGAGACCTCGCTGGAGATCTTCAGCCGGGTCTTGAGACACTACGAGATTCCCTCGAACGTGATCGAGCGCGAGGTTCACGCGGCCCGGATGGAGCACTACGGCATGGCTCTCGGAGACGCCGACGGTGGAGTCACGCGTCTCGACGCGCTGGCGAGCCTCGGGGTGCACCACGCGGTGGAAATCGTACAGATCGAGGAGGGCTCGCCGGCCGAGGGCCGCAGTCTCGCAGACCTTCAGCTCCGGTCGACGACGGGAGCGACGGTCGTCGCCGTCACCAGAGAGGGGGAGGCGCTCGTCGCTCCCGACCCGGACATTCGGTTCCGGGCGAGAGATTCCGTCGTGCTCGCGGGGGACGACGAGGCGCTCGCGCGCGGAAGACTCTTGTATCTCGCCCGATCCACGGCTGGCGAGAGGACATCGGGCAGGGAGACACCAGGCGCATCGGAGACCTGACACACTCCTTGCGGCCACCCCCCGCGGGCCGCCATCGTCCCGGCATGACGACGAGCCTCAGTGATTCGAAACCCGCCCTGGCCCGCGAGATTCGCAGGCGCCGCACCTTCGCGATCATCAGCCATCCGGACGCGGGAAAGACGACGCTCACCGAGAAGCTGCTGCTGTACGGCGGCGCCATCCAGCAGGCCGGGTCCGTGAAGGCGCGCAAGGCGGCCCGGCACGCCCGCTCGGACTGGCTCGACATGGAGAAGGCACGTGGCATCTCGATCACCGCGAGCGTGCTCCACTTCGACTACCAGGGCTTCCGGATCAACCTGCTCGACACCCCGGGCCACACCGACTTCTCGGAGGACACGTACCGGGCGCTCACCGCGGCCGACAGCGCGATCATGCTGCTCGACAACCGCAAGGGCGTGGAGGCGCAGACGCGCAAGCTGTTCAGCGTCTGCCGCAAGCGGCGCCTGCCGATCTTCACGTTCGTCAAC
>CAZOEX010000441.1:0-1432 GCA_964578925.1 uncultured Gemmatimonadota bacterium
CGGTCGTCGACGACGTAGAGGAGGTGGACCGTCGCGTCGCGCTGCGACGCGATATCGAGTGCGTGGTCGTAGACGGCCGCCATCGACTCCCCGTCCGTCGGGACGAGTATCCGGTCGTACATGGTCGGAAGTGGGTCGTTCCCGGACAAGAGTCGGTCGGTTCGGGCGCGCCGCGTGGTCGCTACTCGGCGGGCGATATCGTGGCGTCCACCCCGTCGCCCGGTCGGAGCGTCGGCGTCACCAGCAGGTCCGAGAGCGCGTCACGGGGCACGTCCACGTCGAAGTCCTTCGTGAGCGTGGCGAGCGCCACCCGGGCGCCGTTGATGGCGAACCCGCGGCCGATGCAGGCGTGCGGGCCGCTGGCGAACGCGAAGTAGGGCCCCCGGTCCCCCGGGCTGCGGTCGTCCCAGCGCGACGGGTCGAACTCGGTCGGGTTCTCGAAGAACCGCTCGTCGCGGTGGACCGACCACTGCGGCATCACGACGATGGAGCCGTCGTCGACGGCGTACCCCCCGAGCGTCTGGTCACCCTCCGCACGGCGGATGACGCCCCACGCGGGTGGGTAGAGCCGAAGCGCCTCGGTGAACACCTGTCCCGTGTACGTCAACTGGTCGGCGTGCTCGTAGCCCGGGTCGTCGTCGCCGATGACCTCGCGGGCCTCGGCCCGGACCCTCTCGCGGACCTCGGGATGCCACGACACGAGCGCCTGCGTGTACGTCGTCCCGAGCGCCGTCGTCTCGTGGCCGGCGATGAGGAACGAGACCACCTGGTCGCGCAGGTGGTTCTCCGGGTAGTCGCCCGACTCCTCGGCCAGCATCAGGAAGTCGAGCATGTCGCCCGGGGCGTCACCGTCCTCGCGCGACTGCCGCTTGGTCTCGACGATCTCCTCGCCCATCCGCTTGAGCCCCTCGGCGACCTCCTGTGCCTCCGCCGAGAGCGGGACCGGGAGCCACTCCGGCGTGATAGTCGTCGGGGAGATCTCGAACTCGAAGGCCGCACGCCGGGCGAGTCGGTGCATGTCGGCCGCCCCGTCCGCACCGATGTCCGTGCCGAACAGGGCTCTCGTCGCCGCCCGGACGGTCACCGTGGTCATGTCGCGGTGCAGGTCGCGCTCCGGGTCGCCGGCCGCGACGGCGTCGGCCCACTCCCCCCGGAGACGGGCGGCCTGTTCGCCCACGCTGTCGACGTAGGTCCGCAGGGGTCCGCTCCCGAAGCCGGGGGCGGCCGCCTCGCGCTGGCGCTGCCAGAGGTCACCCTCCGTCTGGACGAGACCGTTCTCGGCGATGAGGGCGGCGGCCCCGCTGGCAGGGACGCGCGAGAAGTCCTCGATGCGGTCCATCGCCTCGTGACAGAGGTCGGGGTTCGTGACCACGACGATGGATGGGCCGCCGGGCACCGACACCTCGGCGGCGTCGGGGTACCGCGACTGGAT
>CAZOEX010000442.1:0-1429 GCA_964578925.1 uncultured Gemmatimonadota bacterium
CTGCGTCGCACGAGGATTTGCAAGCGACGCTGCTCGAACTGAATCGGTCGGGGATAGCCACCCGGTCGACCAGCGTCATGGTTCTCTCGGTTGTGGTGCCGCTCCGGTCGATGCCCCTCCTGCAGACTCTGCAGTCGGAGCAGACGACCAAGGCCCCGGCGTACCGACGAGG
The DNA here is from genome assembly GCA_964578925.1 of uncultured Gemmatimonadota bacterium. GTDB lineage: Bacteria > Gemmatimonadota > Gemmatimonadetes > Palauibacterales > Palauibacteraceae > JARFPW01. The sequence continues at coordinate 173 of CAZOEX010000442.1, forward strand.
CGGTCAGTCTCGCTGACGACCCGGAGCCCAGAATCCCAGAACGATCGCGGATACCCACATGATCGCAGCGAGCGTGAGTGCTCCTTGATCCATGCCTTTGATGAAGGCTTCACGGGCGAATTCGGCCAACTGGGCACCCTGCGGCCCGGCTGCTTCGGCGACGTGGAGAGCTGCGGCCAGAGAACCGGATACCGGCTCCTTGGCCGGTTCGGGTAGCAAGTCGACCGCGGGCTGGACGTGATTTCCGTACCCGGCGGCGAGGATACTTCCCGCCAGTGCAACGCCGATGGCGGAGCCGATCTCACGGGTTGCGTCGTTGACTGCTGAGGCAACCCCCTGTTTGGAGTCCGGTGCGTTGGAGACGATGGCAGCAGTGGCGGGGGTTGTCGACAAACCCAATCCAATGGCGGCCACTACCAAGGGAACACAGACTTCGGCATAGGTCGAACTGGCATCCAAGCGCGTCAGGAGTGCAATTCCGGTTCCCAGGAAAGCGACTCCGGTTGCGGTGAGGGCGCGTAGACCGATACGCGGAATCAGCAGGGGCGCAACCACGGACAGGGCCATTACCGGCACGGCGATCGGCATAAGGGCTAGCGCCGATTGCAGGGGGGAGTAGTCGAGCACCAGTTGGAGATACTGCACGATCAGGAAGAACAAGCCGAAAGTCGCCAGGAATTGCAGGGTCAGTGACGCTGCGCCGCTGCCGAATGCACGATTGGCAAACAGTCTGACGTCCAGAAGTGGGTGGCGAGTGCGTAATTCGACCCAGCTGAAGATTGCTGTCATGGCAATTCCGCCGACCAGCAACGCGAGAACTACCGGATCGAGCCAACCACGGGCCGGCGCCTCGATCATCCCCAGGACGAACAGTCCGATCGAGCCGGCGATCAGCGCTGTACCAGGTAGATCGAGTGGAGTTGCCTCCGTGTCCTTCGACGTCACGATCGTGAACGACACCACGAGGATGAGGACCGAGACGACGGCCAGGCTGACGAAAATCGAATGCCAGGACCATTTTTCGAGGAGTAGCCCGGAGACGACGAGTCCGGCGATTGCACCGGACCCTGCGACGCCGGACCAGACTCCGACGGCGCGGGCACGCTGCGCCGGCGGGAAACCTGCAGTGAGTAGAGACAGCGTCGCCGGCATGACAAACGCGGCGCCGACGCCGGAGATCACGCGGGAGACGATGACCCACGACGGTTCGTCCGCGAAGACCGGAATCGACGAGCCGGCAGCAAAAACGAGTAGTCC
>CAZOEX010000443.1:0-1427 GCA_964578925.1 uncultured Gemmatimonadota bacterium
GACTCTACTGACACATCCGTGGGTTGGCGCCAGAAGTAGAGGACGCCACGCTCCTCGGGCAAGATTCGGCTTGTGCAGGGCTGAATCGTTGCAGGAGGGGGCGTGGCGTCCATCAACAAGATATGGCGGAAGCTGCTCGGCGTCGAGCGCATCGTGGTCGAGGGCTGGGAGTTTGACGAGACACAGGCGGCGGTGGTGGTCTCGGTACGCCCGATGGGCCGAGGGCGGCGGCGTTGTTCGCAGTGCGCACGGCGCTGTGCGGGCTATGACCGCGGAGCGGGGCGTCGGCGCTGGCGAGGGCTGGACCTGGGGACGGTGAAGGTGTTTCTGGAGGCCGAGGCGCTGCGGGTGAGCTGTCCCGAGCACGGGGTGGTGGTGGCGGAGGTGCCCTGGGCGCGGGCGGACTCGGGGTTCACCCGTGCGTTCGAGGACCAGTGCGGGTGGCTGGCGGTGCACACCAGCCGCACGGCGGTCTCGCAGCTCATGCGGGTGGCCTGGCGCACGGTGGGGCGCATGGTGCAGCGCTTGGCGGATGAGGCGCTCGCGCACAGGGACCTGCTCGCGGGGCTCAAGCGCATCGGCATCGACGAGCTGAGCTACCGCAAGGGGCACCGCTACCTCACCGTCATCGTCGACCACGACAGTGGGCGGTTGGTGTGGATGCACCCGGGCAACGATGCCCAGACGCTGCGTGGGTTCTTCGATGCGCTCGGCCCCGAGCGAGCAGCGGCGCTCGAGCTGGTGAGCGCCGATGGGGCCGCTTGGGTCGAGGAGGTGGTGCGCGAGCGGGCCCCGCAGGCGACGCGTTGTCTCGACCCCTTCCACGTCGTGCAGTGGGCGAGCCGCGCGCTCGATGAGGTGCGACGCAGCGTGTGGAATGAGTTGCGCCGTGGGGGCAGCCGCGAACACGCCGCCGAGCTCAAGGGCGCACGCTGGGCGCTTTGGAAGAATCCCGAGAACCTCACCGCGCGCCAGCGCCGAACCCTGGCCTGGGTGGCAGAGGTCAATGCGCCGCTGTATCGCGCCTATCTCCTCAAGGAAGGCCTGCGCAGCGTGTTCCACCAACGGACCCTCGCCAACGCCCTGGGGCAGCTCGACGCCTGGCTCGCGTGGGCTTCCCGCAGTCGCCTCAAACCCTTCGTGCGCCTCGCCAGAGTCGTGCGCGCGTATCGCGCTCGAATCGAGGCCACCCTCGTACAGGGGTTGAGCAATGCGCTGGTCGAGGGCCGAAACACGCAGCTGCGCCTGCTCCATCGCATCGCCTATGGGTTCCACAACGTCAACGCTTTCATCGGCCTCGCCCTGCTCAAGCTCGCAGGCCTGTGCCCGCCTCTACCCGGGCGGCTCCAACCCACGAATGCGTCATGAGAGCCCAAAAAAATCCCCGCGCGGGGCGGGGGCGGGCCAGCGGCGTGGGAACCTGGAGG
>CAZOEX010000444.1:0-1427 GCA_964578925.1 uncultured Gemmatimonadota bacterium
CCTACAATCTGGGCGCCACGTATTACCGCCTCGGTGAGTACGGGCACGCCCGCACCGAGTTCGAGCGGCTGCTCGGCGAGCGGACCTGGGCCCCGCTCGCGCACTACAACCTCGGGTTGATCGCCCAGCGCCAGGGCCGCCCCGAGGAAGCGGTTCGGGAGCTGCGCCGGGCCGAGCGCCTGAGCCGCGATCCGAAGCTGAGGGCGCTGGCTGCGCGGGCGCTGGAGGCGATCACGGGCCGCGCACCGGCCCGAACCTGGATCGGGTTCTTGTCGCTCTCCCCGGGCTACGATGACAACGTCGCTTTCTCGGATGACCCGGAGCTGGTGGGGGTCAGCGACAACGAGGATTTCTTCGTCGAGCTTCTCGGCGTGGCGAGCGGCTACTTCCCCGATAGCCCGAACACGGGCTTCCGCGTCGATGCCAGCCTCTTCGCCAAGGACTATGCCGAGGTCGACGAGTTCGACCAGATCTCGCTGCACCTCGCGGGGACGCGGGAGGGCGCGTTCCGCGGCTGGTCGACCGGCGTCGGCGCGTCCCTGGAAAACGTCTACCTGGACGGGGAGTACTTCGAGACCATCGGCACCTTCGAGGCCGGAGGCCGGCGTCCCCTCGGCGAAGGCTGGTCGCTCGATCTGCGCAACGGCCTGGGCCGCATTGCCGCCGCCGACGATTCCCGAGAGCTCGAGGGTTGGCGCAACCAGCTGGACATGGCGTTGGATCTGCCTGTGGCCGCCGTCGGGATCACGCTCGGCTATCGCTTCGAGTTCAACGACCGGCGGGACCTTTCGGTGGGCGAGGAGTTCTTCAGTCGTTCGCCCCACCGCCACAGCTTCCGCCTGGAGGGCTCGGGGGCCGTCACGCCCGCCTGGCGGGTCACGGGGCGTGTCGAGTACCGGCTCAGCGTCTACCGCGATCCGGACCGCGTGCAAACGGGCGCCGGCAGCTTCATCGAGAAGACCCGCAGAGAGCACCGCTTCGACCTTTCCCTGCGCACCGATTGGTCGCCCGCCCCCACCTGGTTCGTGTTCGGGGAGTACGGCTACAGCAGCAACGACGCCAACTTCGACGAGTTCGACTACACGCGCAACGTCGTTCGGATCGGCCTGGAAAGGGTCTTCTGAAGAGACTCTTACGGGCTGCCCGACGCGCAGTCGGCTCCGGCAGCGCATGGGACGGCGAACGAGCCGGCGGTCCGGCTCCGCCATCACCGAGGATCCGTGCGCAGGCTGGCGGGCGGGCCCGGCACGGTCCTGTTGATCTGGATCAAGATGCGGCCGCGATCCCCGTGCGAGGGTCGATTGCGTGTCGGGCTCTATCCACCTCCCCCGAGCCCGAAACCCCGCCTCTCGGCGGGGTTTTTTTTGGTTCTTCGCGGATTTCCGGGAAACCTTGCCGACGAGCTCCCTGGGAGATGGGTCCCGGCG
>CAZOEX010000445.1:0-1422 GCA_964578925.1 uncultured Gemmatimonadota bacterium
GGGCCGCCGACGGGAATCCGAGCGGAGGTACGCCGCCGGATGCCCCGTTCGCGCGGGCCGTCTGGACACAGGCCGTGGAGGCCGCGCTGTCGGAGATCGGCGAGGGACGACTGGAGAAGGTCGTGCTCGCCCGGCGAGTGGCCGAACCACTGGCGCCGGGGCTGAACGCCATCGAAGTGTTACGGCGACTCTGCGCCGAGGGATCCGGACGGTTCCGTTTCGGTCTGCGAGAACGCGGCCACGCCTTCGTCGGGGCCACGCCGGAATGCCTGTTCCGCAAGCGCGGCAGCCTCCTGGCCGTGGAAGCGCTGGCCGGAACGTACGATCTGGCCCGGCTGGAGAACGCCGACGGCTCCGAGGAAGACCTGGTCCGGGCCGCCGAGCATCTCTTCGCGAGCGGCAAGGACCTGGGCGAACACGCGCTCGTCGTACAGGGAGTGATTGATTCGCTGGGACCTGTCGCGGCTTCGGTGGCTCCCGATGAGTGGCCGGAGGTTCGGGGGGCTCGCCGCCTGGCGCACCTGAGCACGACGGTACGGGCCCACCTGAAACCCGGAGTCGGGACGCTGGAGCTCGTCGACGCGCTGCACCCCACGCCGGCCGTCGGGGGTCTTCCCCGCGAGGCCGCGCTCGACTTCATCCGCCGTACCGAACCCACCCCCCGAGGGCTCTTCGCGGCGCCCGTGGGCTGGGTCTCGCCCGACGGAAACGCGTGCCTGGCCGTCGGGATCCGATCGGCGCTGGTCCTCGACACCCACGCATGGGTGTACGCCGGCGCCGGCATCGTGGCCGCCTCCGACCCGGAAGCCGAGTGGGAGGAGACGGCCGCGAAGCTTCGCTGGTTCCGGGAGCTGCAGGGCGGAGCCGCGGACTCATGAGCTTCGCGGCGCTCCAGGCCGCGTGGGCGGAGTGGCTTCTCGAAGGCCTGATCGCCGCCGGTGTTCGACGCGCCGTGGTCAGTCCGGGCTCTCGCTCGACTCCCCTCGTGCTCGCCATCGCGAAGGCGGAGGCCGGCGATCGCCTCTCCGTGCGGACGGTGATCGACGAGCGGGCGGCGGGCTTCTTCGCCCTCGGCCAGGCACGCGTGACCGGCGAACCATCGCTTCTCGTATGCACGTCGGGCACAGCGGGAGCGCACTATCTTCCGGCCATCGCCGAAGCGGCGGAATCGTGCGTCCCGCTGATCGCGCTGACGGCGGACCGGCCGCCCGAGCTCCGGGGACGCGGTGCGTCGCAGACGATCGAGCAAACGGGGATGTTCGCGCACTTCGTCCGCCGGGCGATCGACATCGGGCCCGCGGAAGCCGACGCGCGCTCGATCGACGGGCTCCTCAGGACCGGTGGGCTGGCGGTTCACGCCACACGCTTGCCCGAGCCCGGGCCGGTGCATCTGAACGTGGCCTTTCGCAAGCCGCTCGAACC
>CAZOEX010000446.1:0-1417 GCA_964578925.1 uncultured Gemmatimonadota bacterium
ATGCACTCCGAACCCATTCTACGCAAGTGAAAGAACTGGAGACCACCGTGGTGCGCTCATCTCTGTTTCGAAGCCTGACGATCGCCGGCCTCGTGTTGACCGCGACCTCCGGCGCCCTCGCGCAAGAGATCATTGCACAGGCCGACGGCCCGTTCACGAGCATCACCGGCTTCCGTGGCCTCGAATGGGGAACACCTCGGGGCGAGGTGGTCGCGAGCTTCGGCGAGCCCACTGAGCGCCGGCAGCTCGAAAGCGGCATTGAGCTCATCGCGTACCGTAGCACGCTCGCAGACCGTCCCTCGATCGTCCTCCTCGGCTTCCTCGACGAACAGGGCTTCACGAAGGCCCAGGAGATCTCGAATCTCGCCGGGGGAGAAGAATGCATCGAGCAAGTGCGCGACATCCATCGTGAAGTCAACCTGCGCTATCCGCTGATTCGCCCTACCGAGGAGGCGAAGAACAACACCCCCGACGCGATCTGCACCGCCGCTCCGGCGGGCGACGCGTACTGGCACCGCCAGTGGCGGGACGAAACGACGGGCTCGATCATCACCGTGAGCGTGAGATCCGGCAGTGACAAGATCGAACTGACCTACGAATCGCAGGCCTTCATCGACTGGGTCGGATCCGGGAGCGACGGGACCACGCCGGAGATCGAGGACGAAGGGGCCCCGGCGGAGGTGCTGGAAGCGAGGCCCTAGAATACGGGCAACACCTCCTCCGGCCGCTGGCGGACGCAAACGGCGCGTCCGAGGCGGCCTCCGGAGGTGTTCCCCTTTCGAGATGGTCGAATGTCCCGGGCCGGCTGGGCCGCCCGGTTGGGATGGCACCGTCCCACACGCTGGCGGCCGATCGGCTCGCTGACCGACTCACTACGTGCCCCGTCCTCCACGGCCCGCCTCCAACCGCGCCGCGCCCCCTCATCTGTCCTGAGTAGCCGTCTCCGGCGGTGGACGGCCGGTGGCTGCGTCCCGTTCGCTCACCACCAGACCCGAACGCAGAAACGGGCCTGCCCCCCGAGGGAGACAGGCCCGCTCTGTTTTCACGAATCCCGGAGGATACGTGTCCGCGGTTCGACGTCCTTAGTCGTTGACCACGAACTCGACGCGGCGGTTCTCGGCCCGGCCTTCCTCCGTGTCGTTGGTAGCGACCGGATTCGCCTCACCGTAGCCACGCGTCGTCAGCGACTCGGCGATCGACGGCTCGACGGACACGATGTAGTCGCGCACCGACGCCGCACGCCGCTCACTGAGCTGCTGGTTGTACGCCTCGGAACCGATGGCGTCCGTGTGACCCTGGACCTCGATCGTGATGTCCGGGTTGTTGGCGATCGCGTTGCGGACCGCAACGGCCACGTCGGCCAGCACGGTCTCCGACTGCTCATCGAGCTCCGCGCTGTTGAAGGCGAAGTTGATGT
>CAZOEX010000447.1:0-1414 GCA_964578925.1 uncultured Gemmatimonadota bacterium
CCATGGGCTGGTCGGTGCTGATGGGCTTCGGCGTGGACGCGCCCTTCTGGAACGTGTTCATGCTGCACGCCCTCCTCCACTTCCTCCTCTACTTCATGCCCACGCCCGGGGGCACGGGCGTGGGAGAGGTGCTCGCTCCCGCCTTCATGGCTCCCTTCCTCCCCTCGCAGCTCCTCGTCGCCTACACCGCCGTCTGGCGCTTCTTCCTGACCTACGTGACCGTGCTGCTGGGTGGCGGCGTGCTCTTCCGGTGGCTCAACATCGATCGCCACAGGCTGGAGGCCGCGGCGACGGAGGGCTGACGACGCGATCCCGGCGTCGACGCGGCGGTTCGACCGCTGGCGTGCCGTCGCCGCGTCGCTCACATTTCGCCCGGTGCGCACGTTGAACAGACGAAGGTCGGACGAATCGGCGCTCCACCTCACGAGGGGCCGGAGTACTCAGAGTCTTGAAAGCATCGAGAACACAATGAACCGAACTCAGCGAATCACGGCCGTCCTGCTTCTCGTGGCCGCCGGGGCCTGCGCGGGCAACGTCTATCTGCCGAACGAGCCCGGCGGGGCCCGCTCGGATCTCAGCGGCGTCGCCGACCGGGAGGAGTGGCTCGAGGCGCATCCCGACGTGGACGACGAGATTCGCGAGGCGATCGCCGAGGGCGTCTTCATCGAGGGGATGACCCTCGAGCACCGGGACGTGATCACGAACTCCGACCGGCGCAGCGCCATGGGCAACGGATACTGGCGCCATCGCGAACTGGGCGACGAGACGCGCTACCAGTGGTTCGTCTCCGCCGAGCGCGAGCCCTTCGACGACGGGCGCGGCCGTGCCGTCTGCGAGCTGGTCTACGTGGACGACGTGCTCAGCGACGTCCGGTACTGTTCCGGCGTGGAGGATGCCGAGAACTGAGCGAAGCGGCAGCGACAGGCGTCGCCCCGGTCCATCTCCCCCCCGTGGCACCGGCCACAGCCCCCGTGGCGCGTCAATCCGACAATTCTTGACCCTTCGGTGTGTCATCGGTTCGCCAGTGGCATCCTCGAAAACGGGATAACGGTTTCCGGTCTGTGCACCAACTGTCGACTTCCCCCTCCCCGGCCGGACGAGCCGGGCCACCGCAGTTTGCAAGAGACTGGCGGGCTCGAAGCGAACGCCCCGGCCCGGGAGCCCCGGGCGAAAAAGCTAACCATATGTATTACAGAGGATTACGGGATTCACCATTCGGCGGAGAAAACGGTACGCGCCTTGCGACAATTAAGGCGCGTCTGGAGTTCACGCCGTCCGTTGAGACGAGCACGGCATGAATCCTTCGTGGGTGTTGCGTCAGCGAGATCCACGGTTCTCGGAGGGCATCGTCCCGAAGAGAACGGGCACATGCGAGGCCGGTGCGCAAAGCGGCGCCCGGTTCTCAAACACGCGG
>CAZOEX010000448.1:0-1405 GCA_964578925.1 uncultured Gemmatimonadota bacterium
TCCCGCCCGTCATGCTGGTGCTGACGCGCCTCGCCAGCCTCCCGCTCCTGTTCCGTGTGTGGGCGATCGTGCTGGCGGCGAACGTGGTGGGCGCGGCCCTCGGGGCGTTCGTCGTCGGACGGTCGGGCGTTCTCTCGCCCGAAGCCGCCGGGGCCGGCGCCGCTCTCGTCGCGCACGCACTCGAGACGTCGTGGTGGGAGATCTTCTGGAAGGCGCTGTTCGCCGGATGGCTCGTGGCCGGCGTGGTCTGGCTCGGCACGGCGGCACGCGAGGCGACGGCGCGGTTCCTCCTGGTCTTCTTCGCCTTCTACACGATCGGGGCCACCGGCCTGTTCCACGTCGTGACGGGGGCCGCCGAGGTCGCCTTCTACGCGACCGTCGAGGCGTCCCCCGGGCTCGGCACGCTGATCACCCGGGTCTGGCTCCCCACGCTGCTCGGCAACACGGCGGGCGGCGTCCTCGTCTTCGCCCTGGTGACCCACGCCCAGGCGCCGAAGCGGTTCCCGCACATCCGGGAGCTATCGACGCGGGAAGTGTTCTTCAGCTTCGAGAGCGTCCAGGCGGAACGCGCGGCCGACCGGGATCTCGAGGATCGAGCCGAGCCGCGCGGACGGACGCGGCGGCCCGGCTAGCACGCAGCTCGACCCGCCGGGCGGCCGTCGGACGTCACGCCCGGCTCCGGCAGAATGACCTCAGACCGCCGCGCTCTCCCGCGCGCTTCGTCGGGCGCCCGCCTGCATGAGGAGGAATCCCACCACCGCGACGCCGGCCGCGATCGTCGCCGTCCGGGTCTCGAACAGCATCGCGCCGCCGACGGCGAAGAGGAGCCCGAACAGGAGCATCGCGGCGCCCAGCGTCCGGATGAGGTCGGAGCCCAGTTCGGTGGCCGGCTCGAGCCCGGTCTTCTCGCGAAAGCGGACCCAGCCCGGGCCGCCGGGCCGCACGCGGCGGTAGAAGCCTTCGAGCGTCTCCTCCGACTCGGGCTTCGTCGCGTACATCACGGCCAGCCAGATCACGCCGGACCCGAAGGCGGTGACGGCGAGCCGGGCCCCGAACTGCAGATCGGGGAAAAGACCGGTGTAGGTGGTCACGGCGATCACGAAACCGGCCAGCATCGCCGAGAGCTCGGCCCACGCGTTGATCCGCCACCAGAACCAGCGGAGGATGAGCACGGCACCGGGTCCCGTGCCGATCGCGATGACGAAGCGGAAGACGGTCCCGACGTCCTCGGTGAAGAAGGCCGCGGCGCCCCCGATCGCGACCATCAGCACCGAGGCGAGCCGTCCCATCAGCACGAGCCGCTCCTGGCTCGCGTCGGGCTCGATGAAGCGGGCCCAGAGGTCGTTCACGACGTAGCTCGCGCCCCAGTTGATCTGGGTCGAGACGGTCGACATGAAGGCCGCGA
>CAZOEX010000449.1:0-1402 GCA_964578925.1 uncultured Gemmatimonadota bacterium
CGGACGACCTCGCGACCGAGGTCCTCGTCACCGAAGAAGACCGCGGCGTACGCCAGGTCGACCATCAGCTCGGCCGCGTCCTTGGCGTGGGTCAGCAGATCCTTGACGTTGCGTTGTGGGGTGCGCATCAGGCTCCGTCACGGCACGGTGCCGTCAGGGTAACCGAGACCACGGGCGCCGGGACGCTCGTTCGGGGGCGGTCGGAGGGCCGCCGACTAGCGTGAGGCCCGGCCGTCGAGGGATCACCCGTGAGCGAGGAGCGCGCCCCGTCACGTCGTCTGCGGACGACGGCGTGGTCGGTCCTGCGCGGGCGCCCGGTGGTGTGGCTGTACCGACGGCTGCGCAGCCTGCTCGGGCCGGGGGACGCCGCCCGGCAGAGCCTCGCCGCCCTCGCGGTGAACAGCGTCGCCAGCCTGATCGCCGGAGCGGTGCTCGGCGCGATCACCGGGACGTTGCGCGAGCTCCCCGGGCTCCTCGTCATGATCCCGGGGGCGGTCGGCATGCGCGGCAACATCTTCTCCACGCTCGGGGGGCGGCTGTCGACGGCGATCCACACCGGCCAGCTCGACCTGGAGTGGAAGCGCGACAGCGTCCTGGTCCAGAACATCACGTCGTCGATGATCCTCACCGGCTCGATGTCGGTCGCGCTGGCGGTCATCGCGAAGGTGGTCGCCGTCGCGGTGGGCGTCGAGGACACGATCCCCGTCCTGACCATGGCGATGATCTCGGTGCTCGGGGGCGTGATCGCGTCGCTGGTGGTGCTCGCCGGATCGGTGGGGCTCGCGTACGGCGCGGTCCGGTACGGCTGGGACCTGGACAACGTCGTGGCCCCGGTGGTGTCGACCCTGGGGGACGGCGCCACGGTCCCGTCGCTCTACCTCGCGACGTTCCTGGTGGGCATCCCGTTCGTGACCCCGGCGCTCGGTGCGGTGCTGTCCGTCGCGGCGCTCGCGTCGTTCGGGTACGGCCTGTACGCCCGCGGTCGCATCGTGCGCCAGGTCGTCCGTGAGTCCTGGCCGATCCTGACCGCCGCCGCGTTGCTGTCGACCCTCGCCGGCGTCGCGCTGGAGCAGCGGCTGGACCTGCTGACCGTGTTCGCGGCGCTGCTGATCATCCAGCCGGCGTTCGTGTCCAGCGCCGGGGCGTTGGGGGGGATCCTGTCGAGCAGGCTGTCGAGCAAGCTGCATCTCGGCCTGGTCGAGGCCGGCCGGTTCCCGGACCGCGAGTCGCGCCTGGACGCGGTCTCCGTGCTGCTGATCGGGTTCCCCGTGTACGTGCTGAACGGGGTGGGGGCGCACTTCCTCGCCGGCCTGGTCGGCCAGCAGAGCCCCGGCCTGCCGGCGATGCTCGCGGTCAGCCTGATCGCGGGGCTGGCCACGGTCCTGTTCGTGATCGTCGTGGC
>CAZOEX010000450.1:0-1400 GCA_964578925.1 uncultured Gemmatimonadota bacterium
TGATATCTGCGACGGCTGGGGCTCATTACCGGCGGCCCAGCTCGATGCCCCGATCGGCCGACTCGTGTTCACGATCGCGCGCGAATATTTTCAGCTGTTTCAGCTGGGCGCGACCGCTGATGATCTGACCGATCTGATTCAGGATGCAAACGGTAACAGTCTCGGCTGGCGGCAGGGGTTCTACCCCGTTTCCACGGACGGTTGTAAAACGTCTGAAAACGCCAGGTCGCGCTTCGCAAGCCGCCGTCTCATGCGCGGGTTGTGAAAACGCTCTATATAATGGAACAGGTCGGCCCTGGCGATATCCCGTGTCCGGTAATGCCTGTGATGGGTGCGCTCTCGTTTAAGCACACCGAAAAATCCTTCACAGGCCGCATTATCACCGCAATGGCCCACGGCACTCATCGAACAGCTCAGCGTGTTCTGTTTCAGAAAACGCTGGTAGTCACTGCTTCTGAACTGACTGCCTCGATCCGAATGCAGAATCACCGACCAGTCACCCTGGCGTTGCCAGACAGCCATCTCAATAGCCTTGATGACCATCTGGCGATCCTGTCGGTGATGCATTGACCAGCCCATCACCAGGTTGCTGAAGAGGTCGTTCACAACACACAGGTACAGTTTACCTTCGTCCGTTTTGACCTCGGTGATATCAGTCACCCATTTGCTCTCAGGCTCCAGAGCACTGAAGTCGCGTTCCAACAGGTTCTTGATCCCCGGAGGCGGCAACCCCGGCTTGCCACGCTGTCTCCGCTGCTTCTTCCGTGGCCAGCCCTGAAGGCCATCAGCTGCCATCAGGCGGGCAATACGGTTCTGGCTGGCTGTCTCCCCCGCATCCGTCAGGTCTTCGTGCATACGGGGTGCGCCCATCATGCCCTGACTGTCCTCGTGGATCTCACGAATACGGCCCAGCAGTCGATCATTATCAATCTGCCGGGCACTGGGCTGACGAGCCGCCCAGCCATAATAGCCACTGGCTGAGACTTTGAGACATCGGCACATCAGGCGTATGGGAAACTGGTCGCGACAACGTTGAATCGCCTGATACCTCAGGACGACTCCCTGGCGAAGAACGTTGCCGCTTCGCGCAAAAAATCCCGCTCCTTTTGAACACGCTTCAGTTCCCGTTTGAGACGGGCCACTTCTTCATCCCTGGGACTACCGCTACCGCCAAAAGCCTGGCGGCCTTCGCTGTCGGCTTCGCGCTTCCAGCGTGTCAGCAGGTTGGCGCCAATACCCAGTTCCCGGGCCACCTGGGCACAACTGACACCAGGCTGGCGGGCCTGCTCAACAGCACCCTGCTTGAACTCGGGGCTGAATTTTCTTCGCTTCGTCATAAACACCTCTTTTACCCATTATCGGGCTTCTTGGAAGTGTCCGCAAAATCGGGGGAGAACCCC
>CAZOEX010000451.1:0-1389 GCA_964578925.1 uncultured Gemmatimonadota bacterium
CGGGTGCCGGGCACGTACGGGCAGGTGTCGCCGCAGCCCATCGTGACCACGACGTCGGCGGCCTCGAGGCTGGCCTCGTCCCACCGCTGCGGCGTCCTGCCGCGGATGTCGAGGCCGACCTCGGCCATGGCCTCGACCGCCACGGGGTTGACCCGGTCGGCCGGCTCGGAGCCCGCGGACAGGACCCGGACACGGTCGCCGCCGAGGGCCATCGCCCACCCCGCGGCCATCTGGGACCGGCCGGCGTTGTGCACGCACAGGAACAGGATCGTGGGGCGCTCGCGGGCACTCATCGGGACAGGACCTCCTCGGGCTCGGTGGTCGGCGCGCCCGCCGCCGTGTCGGGTGTGTCGTCCGCGGCTCGCGGGGCCGGCGTGAACAGCCACCGCGCGAGGAGCACCGCCAGGACCGCCCCGACGAGCTGGCCGGCGAGGAAGCCCGGGACGTGCTCGAGGCGGATCCCGGTCCACGTGCCCGTCAGGGCCCGGCCGACCGTGACCGCCGGGTTGGCGAACGACGCCGACGAGGTGAACACGATGGCCGCGGCGATGTACGCACCGACGACGTAGGGCACGTGCGCGTGCTGGCGCGACCGCACGGGCCCGAGGATCACGAGCACCAGCCCGCCCGTGGCCACGGCCTCGCTGGCGATGCGGGCCAGTCCCCCGCGGTCACCGGTCGCGGCCGCGATGGCCGGTTCGCTGAACAGCAGGTTGGCGACGATCGCTCCGACCACGGCCCCGGCCACCTGCACCGCCAGGTACGGCAGCACCTCACGGCGTGGCTGGTCCCGGTCCATGGCGAAGGCCAGCGTGACGGCGGGGTTGAAGTGGGCCCCGGAGACGGGGCCGAGCGCGACGATCAGGGCCACCAGCACGGCGCCGACGACAACGGCGTGGTGGAACAGCCCCGACGCCCCGTCGCCGCCCATCGTGATGCCGGAGCCGACGATGGCGACCATCAACAGTGCGGTGCCGAGCAGCTCGGCGACCAACCGCCGCGGGAGCGTGCGCGTCACGGCTGCACCTCCGCGGCCAGGCGGTCGACGCGAACGGCCAGCTGCTCGTACGCCCGCTCGAAATCGCGGGCCCGACCGCCGACGGGGTCCGGCACCGACCAGTGGCGCTGCTCGCCGGTCGGCAGCTGCCCGGACTCGCGGGCGCGGTCGCACACCGACACGACCAGGCCGAACGGACCGGACACCTCGCGCAGGTGGCGGGGTCGGACGTCGTCGAGGACGAGGCCGTGCCGCTGGGCCACGCGGCGAGCCCCCGCGGCAACGGATGCTGCCGGTGCCGTGCCCGCGGACCGGGCCTCGGTGCCGGTGCGCTCCCGCCACAGGGCCACGGCCAGCTGCGACCGGGCCGCGTTGTGGGTGCACACGAACAG
>CAZOEX010000452.1:0-1388 GCA_964578925.1 uncultured Gemmatimonadota bacterium
AACGCGTACGAGCGGGCGGTCGCCGTCGACAGCGCCTTCGCGTTCGCGCATCTGCGGCTGGCGGAAGTCGCGCAGTGGGGCGCCACCTACTCGGCCCGCGATCTGCGGGAGCATCGCGAAGCCGCCGCGCGGCACGTCGATCGACTGACCGAGCGGTCCGCGGTGCGAGTTCGGGCTGCGCAGGCGTCCGGCGTCGAGCGGCAGGAGATTCTCAGAGACGCGGTCAGCCGCTACCCGGACGACGCGATCCTCTGGTACGAGCTGGGCGAAGCGCTGATTCACACCTCCGCGGGATTCCCCGAATTCGACGAGGTTCGGGACGCGTTCAACCGGGCCCTCGAGCTGGAACCCAACCGGGCCGCCAACTACCCCCACATGGTTGTGCTCGCCTTCGGGGAAAGCGCTGACACCGCGCGCACGCGCCGTCTCGTGGACGCATTCCTCGAGCTGGGCGGCAACCGCGGTGGCGCTTACTCTTTCGATGTCGACCCGCGCATCGGACCCTTCATGTTCGACCTGACGTTCGGGAGCTCGAGCGAGCGGGCGGCTGCCGTGAGCGCCCTGGACACGCTGCCGCCCGATTTCCTGCTCGGTGCGGCAAGTATCGCCTGGCACCCTCGCCGATGGGGAGCGTTCGAGCCCGTCAACCTGGCGCTGATCCGCCACCCGGAAGCCGGTGACGCCCAGACTCCTTTCGGAACGATGCTGGCCTCGGCCAACCGCCATCTGATGATCGCATACGCTCTATGGCGCGGCCGACCGAAGCGGGCGTTAGAGTTCGCCAGCGGCGGGAACCTCGCGCTCGGCCCGAGGGAAAGCCCGTCTCGGGGGCTTCTCTATCACCTCCATGCGCTCGACATCCCCGTACCGGGCGAGACGCTGACACGAGAATTCGGAGCCGCGCGCATCGACTCCACCTCCGACCCGGAGACGGTCTTCCTCGCCGGAGCATTCGCGGCGGACGAGGAGCGGTGGGACGATCACGAGTCGGCGATCCGCGAGCTCGAGCGCCGAGGTTCGGCCGACGCGCGACGCGAGGTACTCGAAGCGTACGGCATGTGGCGCAGGGGCGACGTCGAGTCGGCCATCGCAGTGTTCGAGCAGCACCATCCCGGCAGGAGGCTCGTCCAGTGGTGGCTCGGAGACGCCTACCTCGAGGCCGGACGCTTCGCAGACGCGGAACGGGTGTTCTCCAGCTACGCCTGGAACCAGTGGTACACGCCGTTCAGCCGCGAGCCACTGGCCCAGCAGCGGCTGGGCCGTATCTACGAGGCGCTCGGGCGTCCCGACGACGCGGCCAGCGCCTACGCCTACTTCCTCGAAGACTGGGAAAACGCCGAGCCGGCGCTTCAGCCGCTCGTCGAGGACGCGCGGCGGCGGCTGGAGGC
>CAZOEX010000453.1:0-1384 GCA_964578925.1 uncultured Gemmatimonadota bacterium
CTTACGCTCTCCCCTGCCCCGTCAGCGCGTCACGGATGAGCTTCGGGGAAGGAGCCCCGCCAACGGCGCAGCAACGTCCCTCCGCCTCTCCCGAGAAACCGGCCACGTCGTTCCCGTTCACCAGGACGGTGGGGGACGGGTATCCGCTCGCCCAGTCGGGGATTTCCGCCCCCCCTTGGCTCCACTCCTCCCACTCGGCCGGAAGGCTCAGAGCGTCGAGGGCCCGGCTCAGGTTCGTTCGGGCCGTCTCGGTATGAGGACAGCCCTCGAAATACACGAGGTCAATCCGTGGCGTCGTGACTGTTCGGCTCGTCATCACCGTCTGTTCTCCAGGGTTTCGAGAATGGGGCAGTCGCCCGTCGGCTCCTGCTTGCGGCACGCGTCCACGAGCGAGGACAACGCCCGACGGATCTGGTGCAGTTGCTCGACCTGTTCGTCGATTCTGGCCAGCGCCTCCGCAGCCCGATCCTGGACCGCATCGCAGCTTCGATTCTCCTCGACACGGAGATTGAGCAGCGTTTCGATCTCCGACAGGCGGAATCCCAGCGACTTCGCCCGCCGGATGAAGCGGAGCCTGCGCAAGTCCCCCGGACCGTATTCACGGTAGCCGGAGGGAGTGCGCGGAGGCTCGGGCAACAGGCCCCGGCGCTCGTAGTAGCGCACCGTCTGGACGTTGACGCCGGCCTGCTCGGCCAGCTCTCCCGTGGTCAATGTCCGCATCACGATACCCAAGCTAAGGGCTGTACCATGCTATAGAGTCAAGGGGGGGGCGGCGTCGGCTCCTCGTCATCTGCCCGGACAGCCGGACGGCTTCTGCTCAACCAGCCCCCCGGAGAGCCGGCGGTGCTCCTCCGCTATGGGCGGGACGGCGATCGCCGCGGGCGACCGGACCGAGAACAGGAGGCAGGAAGGGCCATGGCGGACCCGCGTGGAGTCTCCGACTCCTGGAGCGGGGTTCTCGTATCTGCAGTCGGCGCCGAGCAGCCCGGGCGAACAGCTTCGAAGGTGCTAGTCGTTCGTCCAGCGGATCTGGAACTCTACCTCTTCACCGGTATCGTCGCGTTCGTGCTCCACCGAGATGACCGCGTCCGGCGGCACCGAGATCCTCTCGCCGCCGACCTGGATGCGAAATCTCTCGTCATTCTCGATCGCGTCTGCGAGCCGGCGCAGCTTGGCGACGAACTGCTTCGCCGTATAGGTGCGTGTGACGTCGCGGGACGGTTCCGACATGGAATCCTCCTGTTCAGCTCAGAGGCAGAGGGTTTCCTGCTTCCGCGGGCGGGACGTTCGGCAGCTCCGTCTCCTTCTCGGGGTTCAAACGAGGCTCGGCACCCGTCCAGTACAGGCCGTTCGCCATGATGCAGAACCCGGTCGCCGCGAACCA
>CAZOEX010000454.1:0-1371 GCA_964578925.1 uncultured Gemmatimonadota bacterium
GCTCGCGCATCCCCTCGGCCCGGTAGGCCTGGAGCATCGTGAGCTCGTACTGGTCGGTCAGGAGCTCGACGTTCGCCGGGTCACCGAGGACCCGCGATGTCTCGTTCGTGTCGTCGGTCATGAGGTGTCGTCGGTCATGGGCCTGTCGAATCTCCGCCCGGGCGCCGCGCGAAGAACAGCCAGTCGGTCCGCTCCTCGTCGACGAGGTCGTTGAAGTAGGTCACCGGCTCCACGCGCACTTGCTCGAAGACGTTCTCTCCAGCGCCCGGGAGAACCGCGAGCTCTCCGCGTACGACCATACGCCGAGGACGCCGCCCGGAGCCAGGTGGCGCCGCGCCCGCCTGTCCGAAGGCGGTCGATAAGGCATCCCAGATGGCAGATTCGGGAGGCCCTCTTGAACTCGGACTCGCCGAGACGGTGGAGAGCCCTTCCGGCAACAAGAAAAGGCGGCCGATCCCCGCGCCGCCCTTCGTTGCGAACCGACCGCTCGACGCTAGTTGTGCGCCGGGATCTTGTGGCAGGTCGAGGTGGACACCTCGTAATCAGTAACCACGGGCGTTCCCTCGAGAACATTCGACAGGCGGTTCAGGACCTGCTGATAGCCGTCGCGCTGATACGCGTCCGCGCTCGCCTTGTCATCCCACAGGCTGATGGCAATCGCCTGCTTTCCGGTCGGGCTGAGGAATGTGAGTTCGTCGGCGAAGCCACTCTGCTTGCGAAGGATCGGGACGACGTCGCCCTCGAGCATCCGCGTGAACTTGTCGCCGGCGTTCGGCTTGAGGTTCATTGTTACGTTGCGTGCATACATGGTGATTCCTTTATTCGGGTCACATCTTCGTTAACTGCAATCAGTTAACTTGAATACCAGTATAACATACTTTACTATACCAGTCAAGTACAGTACATATACAGGCCGGATCGTCGAGGATCGATCTATGGCTATTAAGCGAACCTGTTAATCGTTACGGATGGCGAGGTGCACCGGATGGATGTGCCATATGTGATAAAGCGGCGGCTGGAGGAGCTGAACCTGGAGCAGAAGGAGCTGGCTCGCGCCGCCCAGGTCACGGAGTCTTACATCTCCCAACTCCTGACGCGAAGAAAAGCACCGCCCGCGTCTCACCGTACCGACATCTACGAGAAGATCGAAAAGGTCCTGGAGCTCCCGAGCGGGGAGCTGGCGACGCTCGCTGATTTCCAGCGGATGGAAAAACTGAAGAGACTGCAGGGTGAGGAGCCCGCTCCGCTGTTCGAAGAAATCCGCGAGTTGCTCCTTCGAAAATGCAATCCCGAGAAAGTCGAACAGGTGCGGGCGATTTTCGAGAAGCAGCCGTTCGGCGAGCTCGAGCGCCTGGTCACCCACAACCTCGT
>CAZOEX010000455.1:0-1370 GCA_964578925.1 uncultured Gemmatimonadota bacterium
CTCTTCCTCCTCGGCGGCGCTCGCGACGGGCTGCGGAAGCTCCGGGGTCATGCCATGGCCATCGAGGCGAAGGGCGCACACCTGGCCGCGGCCGTGCACGACGAAGCCACGGGAGGAGCCGCCGAAGAACGGGAGCTCCAATCATGAACGATGCGGTCCAACCGGTCGTGAACGAGGGGATGTGGTGGCTCAGCCTCGGTCTCGGGTTCGTCGTGATCCTCGTCGTCGCCGTGCTGCTCCAGCTCGTCGTGAACAGCGCGCGCCGCATTCGAGCGACGGTCGCCGAGATCTGGGTGGCCGGCCCGCTGATCGCGAACAACACGGCCCACGTCGACGTCATCCGCGAGATCAACGTCGTGGCGGGCGACATTCTCGACGGAGCCGGTCACATTGCGGGACACGCGGCCCACCTGGCCGACCACGCGTCGGGTTGCGCGGGGTGTCCTCGCTGCGTGACCGGCTGGAACTAGAGGAGACGCAATGGTCCTGCTCACGGTGCTCACGATCGCGCTCGTCCTCGTCCTCGTCGGGGCCCTGGTCCTGTACCTCTTCAAGATCATCGATGCGCTGGAGGCGATCGGCGGAAATCCAGACAGCCTGCTCGCCAGGGTCCGCTGGGGCCTCCGCGCCATCGAAAAGCAGACGGACGCCCTCGGCCCCCAGGTCACGAAGTTGAACGGCGGCCTCGGCGCGATCGGGGAAGGACTGTCGGAAGTGGAGTCCAACCTCACAGAACTCGGCGAAGCGCTGCAGCGCCAGGGGGTCGGATCATGACCTGGATCGTCGATCCTCCGACGACCGTACTCGTTCTCTGGTGGATCGCCATTGGGTTGACCGTGCTCGTGATCGTCCCGCTGGCCGTCTACCTGTTGCATCGGACCTGGAGGGCTGCCCGCAACATCCAGCGGTACTCCTCCGCCGCGCTCGAGGCCGGCCTCGGGATCGCCGGAAACACGGCGCTGATCCCCGCCCTCGACGAGACGATCGCCGGCGCCGGACCATTGCTGGAGCGGGCGTCGGCGATCCACGATCTGACGGAGACTGTCGCGAAGCTTCTCCGCCGACGCGCCGGACTGGAGGCCTGACCATGCCCATGCTGCTCTTCTGGCTGACCCTGGTCGTGATCGCGGCCATCGTACTCGTCCTCGCCGGCTACCTGATCGCGATCGCCTGGGCCCTCGCGGCGGCGAAGAACAACGTCCGAAAGATCGCGGACGGGCTGGAGGCGATCGCAGAAGACACGGAGCCGCTGGGCGAGAAGATCGCCGTCGTCGGCGACGCGGTGAACCAGCTCGTAGTCGGCTTCGAGGCGGTGGACGGAAACCTGGGCCGGGCGGCCGAGGCGTTCGAATGACGATTCTCCGAATCTC
>CAZOEX010000456.1:0-1369 GCA_964578925.1 uncultured Gemmatimonadota bacterium
GTTCGAGTACATCTTCAGGAAGCTCTGCTCCGAGTGGTAGAACGGGTACAGGTAGTCGTCCGCGTCCAGGTAGTCCGGGTACCAGCCCAGCAGGAACGCCGGGTACTGCCCCGTCTCGCCGGGCCAGGCCTGCTGCGTGAACTGCGCCCACTCCGTGGACTGCAGGCTCACGTTGAACAGCCCGGTCTCCTCCAGGCTGCGCTGCAGGGTCTGGGCGAAGTCCGGTTCGGTCTCCGCGTAGTGGTCGGTCGAGTACCACAGCTCCATGTCGACCGGCTCGGAGATGAAGTCCTCCGCGCTGGCGTCACCGTAGACCTCCTGGAACGCGGGCACGCCGGACTCGAACAGCGGCGGGACCATCGAGTACAGGGCCTCGCCGTCACCGGCGAGCACCTCGTCGACGATCCGGTCGCGGTCGATCGACGCCGCCATCGCCTTGCGGACCTCGGGGTCGTCGAACGGTTCGAGGAGCGTGTTCAGCACGATGTAGCGGATGAAGGCGCCTTCACCCTCGATCGTCTGGATCTCCTCGCTGCCCTCGAGCGACTGACGCTGCTCGGGGTTGAGGTGGCGGAAGGCGACGTCGATCTCGCCCGCCTCCAACGACGCCTGCAGCTGCGCGGACTCGCCGAAGAACTGGACGAGGACCCGGTCGTTGGCCGGGGCCTCACCCCAGTATTCACCGAACGCCTCGAGGGTGATGGATTCACCCTCGCGCAGCTCGGTCAGCTGGTAGGGGCCCGTTCCGATGAACTCGTCCTCGTTGACGAACTCCTCGGCCGCATCGGCCTCCGTGACGGGCTCCTCAGGAGCCTCGTACGGGCCGTCGGACGGCAGGATCGTCGCCACGGTGTAGGCGAGCTTGGACAGGAAGGTCACGTCGGGTTCGCTGAGGGTCACCTCGACGGTGTAGTCGCCGGTCGCCTCGACGGACTCGATACCACCGAGCAGGAACGACGCGCCCTCGGGGTGCTGCAGGAAGCGACCACGGTCGAGCGAGAACACGACGTCCTCGGCGGTCATCTCGGACCCGTCGTGGAAGGTGACGTCCTCACGCAGCTGGAAGGTGTAGGTCAACCCGTCCTCGCTGGCCTCCGGCTGCTCGGCGGCCAGGACCGGCGAGACGGTGTCGGAACCCGGCTCGAAGCCCATCAGGGTGTTGCCGGTGTTGTAGAAGATGTTCGAGCAGTAGTACGAGTAGCACTTCGCGGGATCGATCGTCTGCACCGTGTCGGTGGTGCCGACGATGACGTCCCCGCCTGCTGCCTCACCGCCGTCGGTGGCGGTGTCGGTGGCAGCCGGTTGATCGGTCGCGCCTGGTTCGGCTTCCTGGTCTGCCGTGCCACACGCGCCCGCAACGAGTGCGAAC
>CAZOEX010000457.1:0-1364 GCA_964578925.1 uncultured Gemmatimonadota bacterium
TCGGGCTACAAGGCGATGAGCCTGCTCGCGGAGTTGCGGAAGATCCGGACCGCCGTGACCTACGCCGAGACGCAGTCGGTCGAGAGCCTGCGGCGGTACTTCGAGCGACAGGAGAACGCGGCGCGCTCCTCGGGCGCCTCCAAGGCGTCACAGCGGTTCGTGAGCGAACTCGGGGTGAAGCAGGCCCGCTCGCGCGCCGAGCGGTACGACGACCTGCACCCGAAGTTCCGCAAGACCCGCATCCTGCTCGCCGAGACGCTCGGCATCGAGGGGGGCGAGCGCGTCATCGTGTTCACCGAGTCGCGCGACACCGCGGAGACGCTCGTCGACTTCCTGAGCGAGTCGTTCGACGTCCGGAAGTTCGTCGGGCAGGGGGACAGAGAGGGGAGCGACGGGATGACCCAGAAACAGCAGAAGGAGACGCTGGATGAGTTCCGGAACGGCGAGTTCGAGGTACTCGTCTCCACCAGCGTCGCCGAGGAGGGACTGGACGTGCCGGAGGTCGACCTCGTGCTGTTCTACGAACCCGTCCCGAAGGGTATCCGCTCCATCCAGCGCAAGGGTCGGACCGGGCGCCAGAGCGAGGGGCGGGTGATGGTCCTCATCGCCAACGACACGCGCGACGAGGCGTACTACTGGATGTCGCGCAACGAGGAGAAGCGGATGGAGGAGGAGTTGCGGAAGCTCAAGTCGATGGAGGGGGACATCGAGTCAGAGTTGACGGAGACCCAGGCGGCGCTGGCGACGTTCACGGCGGCGGAGGCGGCCGTGGGGAAGACGGACACCGGTGCCGAGGTGGAGGCCGAAGCGGCCGGGTCGGCGGCCCCGGACGAGTCGACTGCCGCCACGGACGGGTCGGGGACGGGGAGCGCTTCGGGTGGAACGGGCGACGACGGGCAGGCCGGCCTCTCGGCGTTCGCGGGGGGCGGTGACGAATCGGCCGAGGACGGGCCAGAGGGGGACGAGGACGACCCGGAACCCGACGCAGCAGGGGCCGAATCCGAGACGGCCGACGACACCGACGAGGAGGCCGTCGTCGCCACGGCCGGCGAGGACGAGGAGTTCGACGGCGTCGAGATCGTCGTCGACCAGCGCGAACTCGACTCCAGCATCGCCCGCGACCTCTCGCGCAAGGACGGGGTCCGGACGCGACTGGAGACGCTCGAGGTCGGTGACTACGTCCTCTCGGACCGCGTGGCCGTCGAGCGAAAGTCCGTCTCGGACTTCCTCGACACGCTCACGGGCGGGGACCGCTCGATGTTCGAGCAGGTGGGTGACGCCGCCCGGCACTACGCCCGCCCGGTCGTCGTCCTGGAGGGTGAGGACCTCTACGGCCGGCGGAACGTCCACCCGAACGCCATCCG
>CAZOEX010000458.1:0-1360 GCA_964578925.1 uncultured Gemmatimonadota bacterium
TGCGGATCGTGACGCCCCTGCAGATCAGCTCGGGCATGATGCTCGAGTACCCGCCGGGGCGATACCGGCTGACCGTGTCGGTACGGGCGGCCGAGGGCCTCGAGTCTACGGTCCGCCAGCGTTTCGTCGTGAACTACACCGGCGATCCGGACGGACTCACCATCGAGGACGTCGGGGCTCCGTAGCAGCAATTCCTCCATTGGGAACCGCGGCACGACTCCAGACGAGCGAGCAGCGGAGGGAAGGCGGAGGGACCGGGCGACCGGCTCCCTCCGCCCCTTGCACCTTCACCCGAGACCCCGTCCTTTCCGAGCCGACCGACCCGACGACCCGCGGGTACCATGGTCCCGCGACCCGAATTCAAACCGACATCCGGAGGCTTCCCGATGCTTCCTCGAACTCCGGCGGCCGGACTCGCCGCGGCGAGCGCCCTCGCACTGATCGGAGCGCCGGCAGAGCTGTCGGCCCAGGACGAGCGCGAACCCGGCTGGTATGAACAGGCCGAGCTGACGCTCGTGCTGACGGCGGGCAACACGCGGTCGAGCGCCTTCGGCCTGAACAATCGACTCGAGCGGCTCTTTCCCTCCTCGCGACTGACCTTCGACGCGGGCGGCCTGCGCATCGAGAGCGGGACCACGGAGCGCACGGCCGTCGGCACGCCGGGCGACTTCGTCGTGGCCGAGGAGACCGAGACGGAGACCACGGCCGAGAACTACTTCGCCACGCTCCGTTTCGACCGGGAGCTCTCGGAGCGGAGCTACGTCTACGGATCGGGCGGTTGGGTCCGCAACCGCTTCGCCGGCGTCGACAATCGCTGGACGGGGGCGGCCGGTATCGGCTACCGGCTGTTGGACACGGATCGAACGAGCTGGACGACCGATCTCGGTGCGACGGTGACGAGCGAGGAACCGATCGTCGGCGACACGGACTCGTTCGCGGGTCTGCGGCTGACCTGGGACCTCGGTCACCAGCTCACGGAGACCACGCGGCTGACGAGCGTGCTCGTGGTCGACGAGAACCTCTCTGAAACCGAGGACCTGCGCGTGGCCTTCGACAATGCGGTCGCGGTGGACATCAGCGACGTCCTCGCGCTCAAGACCGGTTTGAAGCTCCTGTTCGACAATCTGCCGTCGCTCGAGGAGGTCGATCTCGTCGAGGTTCCGGGAGGGCCCGCGACCGGTACCGTGCGGGTTCCCCTGGACGAAGTGGACACTCAGCTCACGGTAGCGCTCGTCGTGACGCCGTAGCGCTAGTCGGGGGTCGCCTCGAAAAAGTGCACGCCGCCGGAGTTGCCGCCGACGAACAGGTCCTCGTCGCCATCGCCGTCCACGTCTGCGAAGGTCGGCACGGCGAAGGCCGG
>CAZOEX010000459.1:0-1359 GCA_964578925.1 uncultured Gemmatimonadota bacterium
TGAAGCGCCGGAAGATCGTGCAGTGGGCGCTGGCCTACCTGGCCGGCGCCTGGGTCGTGCTGCAGCTCCTCGACGTCGTGGCCGAGCCCTGGGGGATCGGCGCCGGTCTCCTGGTGGCCGCCCAGATCATCCTGGCCTTCGGCTTCTTCGCCACCCTCGTGCTCGCCTGGTACCACGGCGAGCAGGGCCGCCAGCGGGTGAGCGGCCCGGAGCTGTTGATGCTCGCCGCGCTGCTGGTGATGGCGGGCGCGGCGATCGCCCTGGTACGCGGGGAGGGCGAGGCCCGCACGGCTCCGTCGGAGGTCGGCGACGGGACATCGGCCGCCGAGACGGCGGCCACGACGCCCGGTCCGGACTCGATCCCCGAACGCTCCATCGCGGTGCTCCCGCTCGACAACCTGAGTCCCGCCGAAGAGCACGCCTACTTCGCCGGGGCCATGACCGAGGCCATCACGAACGCGCTCGAGAAAGTGCCGACCTTCCGGGTGATCAGCCGCAACTCCGCGGCGCGCTTCACCGAATCGAACAAGACCGTGGGGGACTTCGCCAGGGAAGAGCTGGGCGTGGCTCACGTGATCGAGGGAAGCGTCCAGCGCGAGGGAGACCGGGCCCTGATCACCGTGCAGCTGATCGACGCCTTCACGGAGGAGCACGTCTGGAGCCACACGTACGACGAGCGGGTCGTCGACGTCATCGACGTGCAGGCCGACATCGCCGAACAGGTGGCCGATCAATTGGCCACCACCTTCACGGAGCAGGATCGGCGCCGCATCCTCGCCGGCGCCACGGACGATCCCGTCGCCTACGACCTCTACCTGGAGGCGATGGAGCAACCCGTCCGCACGCGGGCCGAGTTCGAGCAGCGGATGGATCTGTACCGTCAGGCCGTCCGGGCCGATTCGGCGTTCGCGCGGGCGTGGACCGAGCTCGGCATCGGGTACTGGTGGGGACAGAGGCGATACGGTCACGAAGCCTGGGGCGACTCGAGCGAGGCAGCGTTCGGCCGGGCGTCGAGGTTTGCGGCCGATTCGGCTCTGATCGGCGACCTCGAGAGGATCCGTGTCCTGCAATCGGGGGATCTGCGAAGGTACTCGAGTGGTCTTCGGAGGGTCGTGCGCGAGAACCCGTCGGACGTCGAAGCCGCCGCGACGCTGGGCTTTACCTATGCGAGAATGGGGGACCTGGCGAAAGCCGTCGAGTGGCAGCGCTACGCGATCGAGCTCGACCCCCTCGATCCCAGGCGCCGACAGGGCCTCGCCTACATCTGCCTGGACCTCTCGCTGGACTCGTTGGCCGAAGAGCAGTGGATGCGCGCCATCGAGCTCGGCGACGAGTTCGCGTGGCGCGGAATCGTCGACC
>CAZOEX010000460.1:0-1351 GCA_964578925.1 uncultured Gemmatimonadota bacterium
CGTCCGCAGCTCGCCCACCGGCGTCTCGCCGTCGGTCAGGCCGTCGGCGATGGCCCGGACCACGTCCGTGATGGTGACGACGCCCTCCAGTTCGCCGTCGACCACGGGAACCCGGCGTGCGCCCGTCTCGCGCATCAGCGCCGCCAGTTCACCGATGTCGGCCTCCGCGCCGATGGTCGGGACCTCCTCGACGAGCATCGCGAGCTGGTCCTCGTCGGGCTGGTCGATGAGCGACTCGCGGGAGACGAGGCCACGGAACTCCTCGCCGTCGTCGGTCTGTTTCACGACGGGGACAGAGGAGAACGACCGCTCCTGGAGGTAGGCGAGCACGTCCTCGCGGGTGCCGGGAAGCTCGACGGTCACGAGCGACTCCCGTGGTGTCATGGCGTCTGCGACGTTCATAGACAGGGTGGCGCGCCGGCGCTACTAAGAGGTTTCACATCCGCGCGGCGAGTTCACACGCTCGGACGCCGGTCCGAACGTCACTCCTCGGTCGTCTCTGTGCCCGTCTCGTCGGCCGCGTCGGCCGTCAGGTCCTCGACCGTCTGGTCCTCGACCTCCTCCGGGTCCACGTCGTCCAGTCGGGCGCTCTGCAGCGGCGGGTTCTCGCCGGCCATCTGCGCGACGGTCCAGCGGTCGAACTCCTCGACACCCTCCACGGCGGCCTTCTCCATCTCCTCGGAGACCTCCTGCAGGCGCTGCTCGCCGTTCGGGAAGAACGGCTCCCACTGCTCGTGGCGGAAGCTCCCGAGGTGGGTCTTGTCGAGCAGCTGGACGTGCGTGTACATCTCGCCCTGCTTCATCGCCGTCGCGATGAGCGGGTTCGCGTGCATCATCTCGTAGTTGCCCGCCAGCAGGATGGCCCGGTTCGTCTCCTCGTCGTAGAAGACGGTGACCTGGAAGACGGTGCCGGCCACCTCGTTGCGGAACACCTCGTACTCGTCGAACCCGCCCGGACGGAACGCGCTCGTGAAGTCCTCCTCGTAGTTGTTCGGGATGACGTAGGTGAGCCCGAAGCGACCCTCGGGTTCGACCCGGGGGCTCTCGGGAGCGGTGTGGCCCGCACCGACGTAGGTGGCGTCCCAGCCGTCCTCCTCCAGCTCGGCGGCCATCGCCTTCATCTCCTCGATGGTCGCCTCCCAGGCGTCCTTGTACGCCCCCGCGTTCTGACTCATCCGCTCGGCGTAGTCGAGTTCGTCTTCGGTGTGAGTGGGCATTCTTGCCAGCCGTAGCGCACCCAGACGGAAAGCCCTTTTCAGGTCTCGCGGGCTCAGGCCCCGATGACCACGCCGAACACCGTCTCCATCACGAACGAGATGGCGAGCATCAGCACGCCCGCCAGCAACACCCG
>CAZOEX010000461.1:0-1349 GCA_964578925.1 uncultured Gemmatimonadota bacterium
CGCCGAAAAGCCATGCCGGTCGGCCGAGCTCGTCGAACTCCGGGATGGGGCCGATGCCCTGGAGGAAGAGCAGGACGGCCGCGACCGTCTCGGTGAAGTTGTCGCCGACGGGGGCGCAGCCGGGGACGTTGATGACGGGAAGTCCGTACGAGCTGCGGAAGTCGGCTCCCAGGAAGTCCATCAGGCTCATCGCGCCGGTCGGATTGCCGACGGAGGAAGGTACGCCCCCCCACGTCGCGCAGGTCCCGATCGCGACGACCGCTGCCGCTCCCGGCGCCAGGCGCTCCATCCACCGAGCCGTCGGGACGGGTTGCGGACCGTTCTCCGTCTCCTCGACTCCCATCCCGGACCAGTATCCGCCCGTTCGTGCGGCGATCCGCTCGTCGGGGATCGAACCCTCGTACACGACGACGTACGGCGCCTCGAGCCTTCCCTCCCAGGCGAGCTGGAAGTTCCGCATGAACTCCTCGCCCGCTTCGGTCGACAGGACGGGATGATGGAGTACGACCTTGGGCAGTCCCGGGAGGTTGCCGCCCAGCAGATCCTCCACGCTGGGCTGGGTGGCGCCGACCGTGGCGATCGAACAGCCGTCACAGCTCATTCCGGCCATCCAGAATACGTGGATGGTCTTCAGCGGACCTTCCTGGAGGCGTTCGGCCTGGATTGCCGGCTCGGCCTTCGACCGCAGAATCTCCGCGACCGTGGAGTTCAGGCTGTGCTCGGGACCCGGCCTGGGCGTGGTGGGGGCTTCGGGCTCCATGGTCGCGGGTCCACCGGGTGGCGCGGTGGTTCCGTGCAACGTGGTCATGCCGACTCCTCGCTCTCGCGCATGCGGACGAGACACGGGCGAGCATCGACGCGACACGCTCGCCCGATCGTCCTGGCAGGCATGTCGCCCGGGCGCCCGTCTATCCTCCGAAATAGGGATCACGTTCGCTCCGAAGTCAATAAACTTCGATCAATCGAAGCTACTACGGGCCAACGTGTTCCGGCCTGATCTCAGCCTTCGCGCACCTGATCGAGGAGGTGATGGAACCGCTCGCGCAGCAGGCTTCCCGGCTCCGTGAGTCCGTACTCGACCCGCGGTGGCGTATCGGGGAACACGCTCCTCGAGACGAGGCCGACGGCGACGAGATCCTTCAGCGTGGCCGACAGCGTCGAGGGCCCCACCTGGGGGAGTCCCGTCTCCAAGTCGCGGAACCGGCTTACACCGTGCACACCCAGAAAATTCACGATCGACAGGGCGTGCTTCCGGGAGATCGCATGCACGAGTTCGTCGACGGTGCAGTAGCACGTGCTCGCTCCCGTCGAATCGGGAGCGGCGCATCCGCAGTCTCCCGCGTCCACTC
>CAZOEX010000462.1:0-1349 GCA_964578925.1 uncultured Gemmatimonadota bacterium
GTGGTGGCGGCGGCAGGATTTGAACCTGCGACCCAGGGCTTATGAGTCCCTTGCTCTACCAGGCTGAGCTACGCCGCCAGACCGTAGAAAAAGCGAAGGGGCCAGCCGTGAAGAACGGCTCACCCCTTCGCGAAATTTGGTAGCGGGGGCGGGATTTGAACCCGCGACCTTTGGATTATGAGCCCAACGAGCTACCAGACTGCTCCACCCCGCAATGAGAGAAACAATGTACCGGCCCGGAGGGGATGCGTCAACCCGCTCGACGGGGCGGTGGGAGGGGGTCGGTGGCGGTGTGGTGGCGGCGGCAGGATTTGAACCTGCGACCCAGGGCTTATGAGTCCCTTGCTCTACCAGGCTGAGCTACGCCGCCCGGACCGGCCCTCGCGCGGACGAACCCTCGCGCGGGCAAAGCGAAGGGGTCAGCCGCGGTCTCGACGACTCACCCCTTCGCGAGTGGTTGGTAGCGGGGGCGGGATTTGAACCCGCGACCTTTGGGTTATGAGCCCAACGAGCTACCAGACTGCTCCACCCCGCAATATGGGGGGCAATATATCGACGCCCTCGGGGGGAGTCAACGGGCCGGCGGACGCGTTTCCAGCGGGCTCGGAGAAGCCGCTCGGACGGCTCCGGATCCGGTCTCCGAGGTGGCGCCGGAGGGTCCGGGCTCGGAGGAAGGCTCCGGCGGTTCGGGT
This sequence comes from uncultured Gemmatimonadota bacterium, assembly GCA_964578925.1. Lineage (GTDB taxonomy): Bacteria > Gemmatimonadota > Gemmatimonadetes > Palauibacterales > Palauibacteraceae > JARFPW01. The sequence continues at coordinate 693 of CAZOEX010000462.1, forward strand.
CCCGGGGGCGAGCCCCCTGCCTGGGGGTCGGAGGAAGGTTCGGCCGGGTCGCGCTCGGGCGCGGCGTCGTCCTCCCGGGGGGCCGGCCGCGGGTCCGGGGTCGCATCGGGGGTCCCCGCTCGCTCGCGCTCGGCCTCCCGCGCCGCCGCCAGGCTGTCCGCCGCGATGCGCGCGGCGCGGGCCGCCAGCGACTCGGCGGCCGCCTGGTGGACGTCGGGCGGGACGGGCACGATCCGGTACACCAGGTCGCCCGGCCGGATCATCCCCTTCTGCCGCGCCAGCGCCTCGAGCGCCAGCGTGTCGGTCGCCAGGTGGCGGGCCTCGGCGCGCAGCTCCTGTCGCTCGGCCTCGAGGGCGTCGAGCCGCTCCTCGGTCCGGCTGTCCTCGAGCCACAGCAGCAGCAGGTGGTGCGGGCGCTGGTCGCCGACGAACAGCAGGTACGCCCCGATCGCGGTGACGGCGATCCAGAACCCGACGCGGCGGACCCGGCGCTGGCGACGGTCGGCGAGTTGCTTCATCCGCGGGCGAACGCCTGGCGGCCGGCGTACCGCGCCTCGTCCCCGAGATGCTCTTCGATCCGGAGAAGCTGGTTGTACTTGGCCACCCGGTCGGTTCGGCTGGCGCTCCCGGTCTTGATCTGACCGGCGCCTGTGGCCA
>CAZOEX010000463.1:0-1342 GCA_964578925.1 uncultured Gemmatimonadota bacterium
TGCAGGCCTACCTGCGCTCCGAGGGCGTGCCGGCCACGGGCATCCCCGTGCCCCGGGGTACCCTGCCGCGACCCGCCGCGGTCGCCCCGGCCGAGACCGGCGGCGTTCCCGACGTGCGCGGGACCGTTCCCGGGGCGGGCGACATCGGAATGGGGGACTGAGCGATGCACCGCGTGGAGACGGCCGAGATCTCGCGGCACGACCGCCTCGAGCGCTGGCTCGGCGACCCGGGCCTCGTCGGCGCCGCCGTCCTGCTGGCATGCGTCGGCGTGGCGATGATCTGGTCCGCCGGTCAGCTCGACGTCCCGTCGGCGGTGACCGACATCTGGCAGCGACAGCTCCTCTGGCTCGCGTTCGCGCTCGTCGCGTTCGCCCTCGTCTCGCGGGTGCCCCTGCGCTGGGTCGAGGTCGCCAGCCCGGCGATCTACGGCCTCTCGATCCTGCTGCTCGCCGCCGTTCTCGTCGCCGGATCGGGACCGGGCGCCCAGAGCTGGTTCCGCCTCGGCGCGGCGTCGTTCCAGCCGGCCGAGCTCGCCAAGCTCGGCACGATCCTCATGCTGGCGCGCGTTCTCGGTGGCCGCGCCGAGCACGACACGCGGCTGCTCAGCCAGTGGCGGCCGCTGGCGATCACGCTGCTGCCCTTCGCCCTCGTGCTCCTCCAGCCGGATCTGGGGAGCGCGATCACCTTCGGCGTGATTCTGATCGCCGCGCTCTTCTGGGCCGGCGTCTCACTGTTCACGATCTTCATGCTGGTCAGCCCGGGCGTGAGCCTGCTGCTCGGATTCTCCGCCGCCGTCTGGGTCGGCTGGTTCATCTTCGTCGTCGTCATGATCTATCTTCGCCGCCCGTACCTGATCGAGGGCATCGGCGTGGTGCTCGCGAACCTGGCGGCGGGCGCCGTGGCCTCGCCCCTCTGGAACCAGCTCGCCGAGTACCAGCAGAACCGCCTCCTCGTCTTCCTCGATCCGGGCCGGGATCCGCGCGGCGCGGGCTGGCAGCTCATCCAGTCGCAGGTGGCGATCGGCTCGGGCGGCCTGTTCGGGCAGGGCTTCGGCGACGGCCCCCAGAAACGCCTCTCCTTCCTGCCGGAGCAGCACACGGACTTCATCTTCTCCGTGGTGGGCGAGGAGCTCGGGTTCCTGGGCGTCTTCGTCCTGCTGATCCTCTTCGCCTGGCTGCTGCGCCGCATGATTTCCACGGCGACCCTCGCCTCGAACGAGTTCGGCAACCTGGTCGTCTTCTGCCTCTTCGCCGTCTGGTTCGCGCACCTGCTGATCAACATCGGCATGACGGTCGGGCTGATGCCGATCACCGGGCTGCCCCTTCCGTTCCTCAGCTACGG
>CAZOEX010000464.1:0-1339 GCA_964578925.1 uncultured Gemmatimonadota bacterium
GGTCCCAAGATCGACGTCCAGGTGCGAGACGCGCACGGCCGCGAGGAAACACTCTCGACCGTGCAACTCGACTTCAATCAACCGGAGCGGTTCGACCTCGAGTACACCGCTGAGGACGGATCCAAGGCTCGCCCCGTCATGATCCATCGGGGCTTGCTCGGGTCGATGGAACGCATGACTGCGCTTTTGATCGAAAGGTTCGAAGGGCGGATGCCGCCGTGGCTGGCACCCAACCAAGTCTCGATTCTGCCCGTCGGCGACCGGCACCAGGTTGAGGCCGAGCGTTTGCGGGCCGATCTCGAGGCTCGCGATGTTCGAGTGGCGATCGCGCCTGACGGATCGTTGGGACGTCGCATCCGCGAGGCACGCACTCACCGTGACCCGTACATCGCGGTGATCGGGGACAACGAGGTGCACGGCGGCACCGTCGACGTTCTGGTCCCCGCGCGTGGTGGGCGGGTGGTCGTCGATGCGAGTGTGTTTGTCGCTCAGGTGGTCTCGGGCATCAAAGAGCGTGCCCTGCTTCCGGCAGACTTCTAGCCGACGGGAAGCTCGTGGAGGGCGCGCACCAGTGGCGCGAGTTCGGGTGTCTTGCATGCCTCGTCGAGCGCCGCCTCGAGGGTGGCGTCGTGCGTCGGCCGTGCGCTTTCGAGAAGCTCGCGGCCGGCCGGCGTCAGCTCGGTGTAGATGCCTCGACGGTCGTCGGCGCACAGGATGCGCGTCAATAGTCCTCGATCTTCGAGTCGATTGACCAAGCGCGTCGTGGCGCTGCTGCTCAGTGCGGCAGCGCGAGCCAACTGAGCCATCCGCATGTGCCAGCCGTCCTGGCGGCCCAACGCGTCGAGGACGGTGTATTCGACGACGGACAGTTTGTGCTCACGCTGGAGCGCGCGTTCCAGTTCGGTGTCGAGAGCGCCGTGCAGTGCTGCGAGCGTGCGCCACCCTTGCGAACGGATTTCGACGGCGTCGTCGGCGATCCCCATGTGATTCTCCTTGTCCGTTTCCTGCGACTCCAGGTTACCAGCTTGCGCATGTAGCGCGCGCGTGCAACTATTTATAGCGCGCCTGCAACTAATGCACACGCCCGCTAACGGCTTACGCGTAAATCTGTGAAAGGAACATCGAGATGCCATTGGGTCTCATTGCCCTCGCTATGGGCGGGTTCGGGATCGGCCTCACCGAATTTGTCATCATGGGCCTCCTGCCCGAGGTCTCGGCTGATTTCGAGGTCACCGAGTCCGTCGCGGGCTACCTGATCTCGGGCTACGCTCTGTCGGTGGCGTTCGGCGCGATCCTCCTGACCGCTGCCGTCACCGGCTTCGAGCGCAAGAAGGTCCTT
>CAZOEX010000465.1:0-1334 GCA_964578925.1 uncultured Gemmatimonadota bacterium
GACCAGGTACCAGTGCCAGGCGTTCAGCCCGTATATGAGCAGGACGAGCGCCAGGCCGAGCGAGACGAGAACGAGCCGGCGGCGGCCGGTCAGCGGCACGTCGGTGTCGGCCGTCACGACCGTCTCGACATCGACGTCGGCCATGAGGCTGCGCGACGGATCGTCCTGCACGCGGCGGGCGTAGCGCCACACGTGATGGAAGCCCACCGCCAGGAAGATCACAAGCAGGACGGCGCGGTACTCGAGGCCGGAGCCCTGCGGAACGCCCGCCACGTCCTGCGCGATGAACACGGTGAACGGGTTGATCAGCGCCGCGCCGTAGCCGACCCCGTAACCAACCGCCATCACGCCCACCGCCACGATCGCGTCCATCCCGAGCGCCGCCGTGAGCACGACGAGGAGCGGGACGAAGGGGATGTACTCTTCGGCCATGCCGATCGTGGCCGAGCCGAAGGCGAAGATCGCCATGGTGCCGCCCAACAGCAGGGCCGGCCGGCCGCCGAAGCGCCGGAGCATCGCGCCGATCGCCGCGTCCGCCGCCCCCGTCGCCCGGAAGATGCCGAACATGCCGCCGATGATGAGGATGAAGAAGATGATCTCCGCTGCCGCCTCGAACCCTCGCGGAATGGCGGTGAAGATCTCGGTCGGGGGCAGCGCCTCGACGGCCTCGAGCGCGGTGTAGCTGTCGGGGACGACCTGCTGCCGGCCCGCCTCGTTGGTGATCCGTTCGAACTCGCCCGGCGGCAGAATCAGCGTGAGGCCGTAGGCGAGCACGATCATCCCGAAGAGCAGGACGAGCGTGTGCGGGACCTTGAAGGGCGTCTTCTCGCTCATTCCGTCCCGTGCTTCCCCGCTCACGCGATCCTTCCGGCGTTCCGCTCCCTCAAGACGCCTCGCCCAACTTCCGCTCCAGGTTCGCGAGCATGTCGGCCGTCATCGACTGGACATCGTATTCCGGCGCCCAGCCCCATTCCTCGCGCGCCGCCGTGTCGTCGATCCGGCGCGGCCAGGAATCGGCGATCGCCTGGCGTCCCGGATCCACGTCGTAGTCGATCTCGAACTCCGGGATGTGCGCGCGTATCGCGGACGCGAGCGTGTCGGGCGTCACCTGCATGGCCGTCAGATTGAAGGCGTTCCGGTGGACGAGGTCGTCGGGATCGGCCTCCATCAGCTCGATCGCCGCCCGGATCGCGTCGGGCATGTACATCATGTCGAGCTGCGTGTCGGGACCGAGGAAGCACGTATAGCGGCCCTTTCGCACGGCGTCGAAGTAGATCTCGACGGCGTAGTCCGTCGTCCCGCCGCCCGGCGGCGTGCGCCAGGAAATGAGACCC
>CAZOEX010000466.1:0-1329 GCA_964578925.1 uncultured Gemmatimonadota bacterium
ATCTCCAAGCCCATCCAGACCGAGGAACTGCTCCTCACCATTCGCCGGGCGCTGGACGACGTCGCGCTGCGAGAGGAGATCGCCCGGCTCCGCCGCCGCAGCGGCGAGGGAGTGTTCGGGAAGATGGTGGGCCGGTCGAAGCCCATGGAGAACTTGCTGGACCGGGTCGCTCGGGTGGCGCCGACCCGCGCGAGCGTTCTCGTCACCGGCGAGACGGGGACGGGCAAGGAGCTGGTGGCGCGGGCGATTCACGAGCTTTCCCCACGGGCCGACAGGAAGTTCGTGCCCGTCGTGTGCTCGGCGCTCAGCAAGTCGTTGCTGGAGTCGGAGCTGTTCGGCCACCGGGAAGGGAGCTTCACCGGGGCGGTCCGCGACCGGACGGGGATGATCGAGACGGCCGAGGGCGGGACCCTGTTCCTCGACGAGGTATCCACGATCCCGCTGTCCACGCAGGTCACGCTGCTCCGGGTCCTGGAGGAGCGGGCCGTCACGCCCGTCGGCACCAGCGAGGAGATACCGGTGGATTTCCGGCTCGTGGCCGCCACGAACCGCGATCTGGAGGAGCTCGTGGAGTCGGGACAGTTCCGCGAGGACCTCTACTACCGGCTCAACGTCTTCCCGATCCGGGTGCCCCCGCTCCGGGACCGTCCCGACGACATCCCCCGCCTCGTGCGGAGCTTCCGCCTCGACTTCGCGCGCCGGAACGAGGTGGATCCCCCCGCGTTCAGCGACGAGGCGATCGAGCAGATGACCGACTACGATTGGCCCGGAAACGTCCGACAGCTCGAGAACTACGTGACCCGGGCCCTCATCGAACACTCCGACCGCGACCGGGTGCCGTTCGAGGAGCCCGAGAGCGTGCGCACCCCAGACTCGCCGTCCCCCGAGCGCGCCCTGCTCGACCGCGGCCGCGATCTGGGGTGGGAGCTCGAGCGGCTCGAGCGGGAGTTCATCTTCCTGATCCTGGAGGAGACCGGGGGCCACAAGAGCGACGCGGCGGAGCAGCTCGGCATCGACCGGCGTACCCTCTACCGGAAGCTGAGCCGGTACCGGGAGCGGGGCCTGGTCCCGGACCACCTGGAGCCGCTGCTCGACTGACACCCCCACCGCGCGGGAGAGAGGCACCGATGGCGAACAACTCATCGGACGAGGCGAGACCCGTGCTCGTGGCCGCGCTCGGGGCGTCGGCCGGCGGGCTCGAGGCGCTCCAGGAGTTCCTCGACCACGTGCCGCCCGACACGGGCGTCGCGTTCATCGTGGCACAGCACCTGGATCCGAGCCGCGATTCCATCGGCCCCGAGCTGCTGGGCCACCACACGGAGATGCCCG
>CAZOEX010000467.1:0-1322 GCA_964578925.1 uncultured Gemmatimonadota bacterium
CATAGGCCTCAACTCGTGCATCGTGCTTGGGTACCTTGCGTCCTCCATACAGCTTGGTCTCGCCCCGGTCACCGGTCTTCGTGTAGATCTTCATCGGTCCGTCTTCCTGGTCGGGACTCATTCGCTCGTGGCGTACAGCACGGCGAGCGAATGCCGGTCTCGCGCTGAAATCCGCAGATTGCGATTGCCGGGATGCATGACGTCCCCGGGGTCCTGGCTATGGGGCAGACCGAGTGCGTGGCCGACTTCGTGCAGAGCGACGAGGTGGAGGAACTCGTCGCTCATCGGAGTGCCGTCCACGTGCTCCCGGGCGAGCAGTACGGTCACCCGGTCGATGCTGCCGTGCGCGTCGAGGCGCCGATGGGTCGTACCTGCCTGATAGCTTGAGAAGCGGTCGATCCAGCGGAACTCGACGTCGGCCCGCTCGGTTTCATCGACGACCTCGAAGCCGAACGGTGCCTCCGGCAGATCGGACCAGGTATCGAGCGCCCGACGGCTGCTCGCCCAGAACGCGGGCCTTCCCTCGGGGGGAGGTTCGAAGCGGACCCGCAGCACGCGGGGCTCCTCTGCTTCGATTCGCCACCTGGCGCCGGGTGGCGCTGCCGGGCCGGCCGCCGGCCCGATGTACGTGGCGCCCGGAGGAACGACCTCCTGGCCGAGCGCGTCCCGGATACCGAATCCCGTGACGAGCGAGGCGACGATGACGGCGACGAGGCCTGCGCGAGGCAGAATTGAGACTCCCGGACGTAGGGATCCCGCGGGCACGAACGGCCCCAAGATAGGGCCCCCGATTTCGGGTTGACAATACGGGGGGTGCCGCGTACCATCGTTGGCCCGCCGCGGGGTGGAGCAGTCTGGTAGCTCGTCGGGCTCATAACCCGAAGGTCGCAGGTTCGAATCCTGCCCCCGCTACTGACAGGTCGAGTCATGCCCCGTGCGCTGGCGACGGCAGGCGGGGCATTTTGCTTTGACTCGACCGGGCGCAGAGGCCCGAGGTAAGCGATCCGGGGTAGCTCAGAGGCCAGAGCGGGTGGCTGTTAACCACTAGGTCGAGGGTTCGAATCCCTCCCCCGGAGTTGCACCGGCGGTCATGGACCGGCCGACGGAGGGCTGGGTAGCTCAGGTTGGTAGAGCACCGCACTGAAAATGCGGGTGTCGGCGGTTCGAATCCGCCCCCAGCCATGGCGGACGCGGTGGGGAGCCATGGCGGTCCCGCGGGATGGCACGCGCGGGGCAGATCGTGGTAGACTTGCCCCCCGGCCCCTGAAGGGGCGTAGCTCAACTGGCAGAGCACCGGTCTCCAAAACCGGCGGTTGGGGGTT
>CAZOEX010000468.1:0-1320 GCA_964578925.1 uncultured Gemmatimonadota bacterium
ACATGCGCGAGGACTGGAGGTAGCGGTCCTGGTCGATGGCGGTGGCGTGGAAGCCCTGGTCGGTGAGCTTGAGCGGAAGCGACACGTGGTTCGACGGGACGACGGTCTCGAGCAGCTCGCGCAGCGTCTCGTCCAGCTCCCGGAACCGGTTCGTCAGATCGGTATGGTCGTACGCGGGCAGATCGCGCGGGTGAATCGTCGTCGAGAATGTGGTCAACGCGCCGCGGGTGATCAGCAATTGCTTGCCGATTTCCACCACCTCGATCAGCTTGGTGGGATCGGAGTCGAGATCGACCATGTTCCCGGCCTCTTTGGCTGCCGAGGTTCCCGTTTTCATCGCGAACCCGACATCGGCCTGGGCAAGGGCGGGAGCATAATTGGTCCCGTCACCGGTCATCGCGACGAGACGTCCGCCTTCCTGTTCCTTCCGGATCAGGGCCAGTTTGTCTTCCGGGGTGGCCTCCGCCATGAAGTCGTCGACGCCCGCCTCGTCGGCAATCGCCTTCGCAGTCAACGGATTGTCGCCGGTGATCATGATCGTGCGAATACCCATCGCCCGGAGTTCGGCGAACCTGTCAGCCATTCCCGGCTTTACGACGTCGGACAACGCGATCACGCCGAGGATCGAGGTACTCTCACCATGCTTGACGGCAACTACCAGCGGCGTTCCGCCCGCTTGGGCGATGTCGTTCACGGTGTCGGTCACCGCGCTCTCCGCGTGTCCACCGCCACTGACGACCCAGTTCATCACCGCATCTGCTGCACCCTTTCGGATTTGGCGTCCGGAATGGTCGAGTCCGCTCATCCGGGTTTGTGCCGTGAACGGAACGAACTCTGCGCGTTCCTCGTCCAGCGTCGGCTCGGCAGCGAGACCGAAATCCGCTGCGCACAGCTCGACGATGCTCCGTCCCTCGGGAGTTCCGTCGGCCAGGCTCGACAAGCGAGCTGCCGCAGCAAGATCGTCGGCGGATACACCGGGCGCCGGATGGAGTGCGGTGGCCCGGCGGTTACCGAAAGTGATGGTTCCGGTCTTGTCCATCAACAGGGTGTCGATGTCGCCCGCAGCTTCCACCGCGCGTCCCGACATCGCGAGAACGTTGCGCTGGACGAGGCGGTCCATGCCCGCGATACCGATCGCCGAGAGCAGCGCTCCGATGGTCGTCGGGATCAGGCAGACGAGAAGTGCGATCAGCTTGATCGGATCCTGCTCGTGCCCCGCGTACAAGCCCATCGGGCCGATGGCTACGACGGCGAGGAGGAAGATGACGGTCAACGACGCGAGCAGGATGTTGAGCGCAATCTCGTTGGGTGTCTTCTGAC
>CAZOEX010000469.1:0-1318 GCA_964578925.1 uncultured Gemmatimonadota bacterium
TACCGCAGGACCTGATGCGTCGCGGAGCTGCCTCGGTCTAGGATCCAGCGTCGGATGGGCTCCGGCTGATAGTGGATGCGAGGGTTCTCCTGCCGTGACCGTGCCTCCGGCCTTACCCAGGCGCAGAAGGCTCAAGTCTGCTCGCGCCTCCTTCGATGTGCTGATGTTCCTTTCCCGGCGATCAGTTCACCGGCCGCGGCACCTGGCAGGCGATGGCCCAGATGAACCCCGCCAGTTCGCGCGCGATCGCGACGGTCACGGTGGTGGTCGGCTTGCCGGCTCTGCTGAGCTTGCGGTAACGGGCGCACAACCGTTGCTGGGCCTTCCAGGCGGTATCGCGGATCGGCTTGGGCAGGGCCTCCTGCCGGAGCAATTGGTCACGGCTGATCCTTGCGGGGAAGCGGTAGCTCCAGGCTGCCTCGATCAACATGCGGCGGGCCGTTCCGTTGCCCGCCTTCGTCACGCCGCCCTGGCGCCGGGTTCCGCCACTCGCGTGCTCCGAGGGAACCAGACCGAGGTAAGCCATGAGCTGGCGCGGGTTGGCAAAGCGGGTGATGTCGCCCAGTTCCGCGATCACGGTCGCGGCGGTCACCAGGGCCATTCCGCGCAGCGCCTGCAGGGCGTGGACGACCGGCGCCAGCGCCCAGTCGGCAAGCATGGTCTCGATCTGCCCCGTCAGCCGATCACGACGCGTCGTGGCGGCTTCGACGGTTGCCATGTAATCTTCCAGGACGATGTGGTGGGCCGGTTGTTCGAACCGCAACCCGGCGAGCCAGCGGCGATGCATCAGCGTCCAGCCAGGGCGGTTGTAATGGAAGCCATGGCGCAGCAGAAACCCGGAGAGTTGCTGGCGGGCCTGGCGCAAGCTGCGCACCGCGGCCAGACGTGCGCGAACCAGATCGCGCATCGCTTCGTGGGCCAGGTCGGGAATCCACACGGCCGTCAGCTCGCCTGCCCGATGCAGCTTCGCCAGGTTGATCGCGTCGCGCCGGTCCGTCTTGATCCGATCACCCGGCCTGCGGGGGATCAGCGAGGGTGCCACCACCACGCAGTCGTGCCCCGCCGCGCTCAGGTGGCGCTGAATGCCGTAGCCGCACGGCCCGGCCTCGTAGCACAGCCGCAGCACCGCGCCCGGCTTGGCCAGCTTGCCCAAAAGCCGCGTCAAGGCCGCCGGCGTGTTCGCAATCTGTCCGTGTTCGCGAACCTCGCCGCGCCTGCCGCCATCGGCCAGAGCGACCGAAATCGTCTCCTTGTGAACATCCAAGCCGACATAGATGATATGCTCGTCCATGGCCCGTCTCCTGTGCATGAGGCTCGG
>CAZOEX010000470.1:0-1303 GCA_964578925.1 uncultured Gemmatimonadota bacterium
GTGATGACGATCAACGGGAAGTCCTGGCCGCACACCGAGCGGATCCACCTCACCGCGGGGGACACCGTCCGCTGGCGGTGGCTGAACCCGAGCGTCGACGCCCACCCGATGCACCTGCACGGATTCTTCTACCGGGTGAACAGCCGCGGCACATGGGCGGCCGACACCCTCTACCGGGCCGGGCAGAGCCGGATGGTCGTGACGGAGCTCATGCTGCCGGGCGGGACGATGACGATGGAGTGGGTCCCGGAGGAGCCCGGCAACTGGCTCTTCCACTGCCACTTCTCCTTACACGTCTCCCACTTCCTGTCGCTCGAGAAGGTCCCGGATCCCGCGGATCCCCTGGGACCGGAGGCGCCGGACCACACGGTGGAAGGCATGCGGGGCCTGATCCTGGGAATCACGGTGGAGCCGGGACGTTCGGGGGAGCGTCGTCCGGAAGTGTACGGGGGAGAGGCGCGCCGGATCCGGCTGCTCGTGCAGTCCGCCCCCCGCAGGTACGGGGAGTACGAGGGGCTGGGATACCTGGTCCACGACGAGGGACGCGCCCCTCCCCCGGACTCGGTCCCGACCATGAGCCCGCCGCTCGTGCTGCGGCGGGGCGAGCCGGTGAACATCACGGTCGTCAACCGCCTGCGCGCTCCCACCGGGGTCCACTGGCACGGGATGGAGCTCCCAAGCTACCCCGACGGCGTGCCCGGCTGGAGCGGCACGCCGGGCCGTATCGCCCCCCCGATCGCCCCGGGCGACTCGTTCGTGGCCGCCTTCACCCCGCCGCGGGCCGGGACGTTCATCTACCACTCGCACTCGAACGAGTGGGCCCAGATCGCCTCCGGTCTGTACGGCCCCCTGATCGTGGTCGATCCCGAAGAGGGCTACGACCCGGAGCGGGAGCGGATCTTCGTGGTGGGCGGGAACGGATGGGTGGACTTCCAGGGGCGGGTGAACGGGCGGCTCGAGCCGGACACGGTGCGGCTCACCGCCGGCCGCACCTACCGCCTCCGTCTCATAAACATCAACCCGGACTGGCGCGTGTACCTCTCACTCAAGGAGGGGGACGAGCCGCTGGAGTGGCGCGCGCTGGCCAAGGACGGCGCCGACCTGCCGCCGGGCCAGGCGCTCCGCGGGCGCGCCCGGATCCTCATGGGGCCGGGCGAGACGGCGGATTTCGCGTTCACCCCGGAGCGCCCGGGCGAGCTGGCCTTCGAGGTGGCCACCCAGCTCGAGGGCTGGACGGTCCGAGTCCCGATCCGCGTGTCGGACCCCTCGGCCTCGCCGATGGAGGCCACGGCTGCACCAGACC
>CAZOEX010000471.1:0-1301 GCA_964578925.1 uncultured Gemmatimonadota bacterium
GAGGACAATTCCGACCTGCGATTCCGCGGGCGGGATGCGGGCGATCAGCGCTCGTACCCCATCAACCGTCACATAAGCGGCCAGCAGAAAGAACGTAATCCCCACTAAAAAGTGTGCGTATCGATCGGCATCTTCCTGGGCTTCCGCCGATGCCTCCGGGCCGGCGCGGCGAAGCCTCCAGAGCACGGCGACCGCAGAGGTCATTTCAATCAAACTGTCGGCGCCAAACCCGATCAGAGCGGTACTGCCCGCAATGGCTCCAGAGACGATGGCGACTACCGCTTCCAGCGCATTCCATATTGTCGTAAACCATTCCAGACGAGCAGCTTTGCGATGAAGCAATTGGTATTGATCTGATTGTGATGAAGTCATCAGTTTCCTACTAATTCAATCCTTAGTCTCTGCGCCGCCTGACAATAATAACGCCGCGCAGTCCCAATGTGGCGGCAGTGGGTAGCCGGCGGCTGAGCCAACGATTGTCATCCATCAATACTGCTTGTAGAGCGTTACTGGCGGGTCCACCAGCACCTCATCCTGGATAGTTTTCCAGCCAGAACAATTTATTCGTACCTGAACCGTTCGTCGCCGGATAATGTCTCATTAAGTGGTGTAAAAAGCGGCTTGTAAAAATAGCCATCGTGTGCTTCCTTTTGAAGTCTCTCTAACCACGAAAGGAGCACAACGATGGCTGACCCAACTATCACACTTTTGGAGTACTTGCGCAAGATGGGAATTGACCTGGACGGTGATTTCCTGAAAGAAGGCACCCGCCTTCTGACCCAACTCGCGGTGGAGCTGGAGGCCGAGCAGGTGATCGGCGCCGGCCGCTACGAGCGTTCGGAGAATCGCAAGACCCACCGCAACGGCTACCGAGAGCGGACCTGGGAAACCCGGGTCGGGGAAATCCCGCTGCGCATCCCGAAACTGCGGGAGGGTACCTATTTCCCGAGCCTGCTGGAGCCCAGGAAGCGATCGGAGAAGGCCCTGCTGGCGGTCGTTCAAAGTGCCTATGTACAGGGCGTCAGCACCCGCAAGGTGGATGATCTTCTGCAAGCCCTGGGGCTGACGGGCATCGACAAAAGCAAAGTGTCCCGCATCTGCAAAGAACTCGACGAGGTCGTGGAAGGCTTTCGGAATCGACCGCTCCTGGGAGCCTACCCGTATGTGTGGCTCGACGCTCTGTATCTCAAAGTCCGCCAGGATCACCGGATCGTCAGCCAGGCGGTGATCGTGGCCATCGGCGTGCGGGCGACCGGCGAGCGGGAGATCCTGGGCTTCACGCTGGGCGCCAGCGAGGAATA
>CAZOEX010000472.1:0-1291 GCA_964578925.1 uncultured Gemmatimonadota bacterium
TCCAGGGCCCGCTCGACGAAGCTCCCGGCGTCGTCCCCCAGGAGCCGCCCGGTGCGGAAGAGCGACTGCAGGAGCGGGATGACGAGCACGAAGCTGAACACGTCGAGCGCCGACGAGATCATCCCGAACAGCATCGTCAGCGCGAAACGCCCCTTGAACGGGCGCAGATAGCCGAAGAGGCGGCGGTATGAGTCGGAGATGCCCATCATCGGCGTCATCAGCGAATCATCGGCGCGTCATCCACGCGGCGTGAGCAGGGCGACGGGAAGAATCATCTCCTCCGGGCTCACGCCGCCGTGCAGGAAGCTGTCCCGGTACCGGCTCTGGTACTCGCGCAGCTTCGTGGGATAGACGAAGTAGTGGTCCTCGCGGCAGAGCGCGTAGTTGTTGCGGTAGCCCCGGTCGGGCAGCCTGAGCAACTTCGGATCGCTCACGACGAGCGCCGTCGACGGATCCTCGACCCGGAGGTTTCGCCCGAACTTGTAGCGCAGGTTCTGGGTCGCGTCGCGCCGGGCGAAGACGGTGGCCGGGCGATTGCAATGGATCGAGCCGTGGTCGGTGGTCAGGAGGACCCGCACGCCTCTCCGGGCCGCTTCCTTCAGCGCCTTGAGCGCCGCCGAACGCTCGAACCAGGTCTGCGTGAGCGAGCGGAGGGCGGCCGCATCACGCGCCACCTCGCGAATCAACCGCGATTCGCTCCGGCCGTGCGTGAGGAGGTCGACGAAGCCGAAGACGAGTGCCGTGACCGAGTTCTCCGACAGGTAGCCGGGGAGCCGCTTGAGCATCGCCTCGCCCTGTTCGTTGTTGAACACCTTCTCGTAGTGGGTCGGCAGATCTCGGCCGGCCAGCTTTCGCACGTGCTGCTCCAGCAGCTCGCCCTCGAAGGTGTTGTAACCCTCGTCCTCGCCCGCGGCGTACCAGCCCGGCCGCTGCGCCTCGAGCTCGTCGGGGAAGAGCCCGCTGAAGATCGCGTTGCGCGAGAACGGCGTGGCCGTGGGAAGGATGGAGGCGTGCAGCGCCTCGTCGATCTCGAAATGCTCCGCGAGCCCGGGCGCCAGCACCCGCCACTGGTCGAGCCGCAGGCAGTCGATGATCACCAGTATGACCGGCTCGTTCGCCGAGAGGAGGGGCGCGAAGAAATCGGGCAGGACATCGACGCTGAGGAGCGGCGCATCCTCGGAATCCTCGCTGACCCAGCCCGGATACCGGTTGCAGATCATCTCCGAGAACTCCCGGCGCACGTCGCGCCGCAGCGTGTCGAGCACCTCGAGCAGGTCCGTCTCGTTCGCCG
>CAZOEX010000473.1:0-1289 GCA_964578925.1 uncultured Gemmatimonadota bacterium
CGAGGCGGCTGCCGGTTCGGAACCGGAGGCAAGGCATTATATTCCGATACGTGATAACCGGACCAGGAGTCGGTAATGGCGTATCAAAATATAATCGGCCTCAGCGACACCGAGGCATCGCTCCTCACGACCCTGGCGGCCAGGGACAAGGACATCTTCACCACGGACGACGCCTACGACGTGCTGGGCGAGGGCCGGGCGACGAGGGAAACCCTGGAGCGCCTCGCCGACAAGGGCTGGCTGGAGCGTGTCGAGAAGGGCAAGTACCTGATCGTTCCCCTCGAGGCGGGGCCCGACAGGAGCTGGACCGAGGACGCCTTCGTCATCGCCCACCACCTCGTGGAGCCCGGCGCCGTCGCCTATTGGACGGCGCTCAACCACTGGAATCTCACCGAGCAGGTTCCCCGGGTCACCTACGTCCAGACCCCGGCTCGCAAGGAGAACCGCAGGCCGGAGGTCCTCGGCATGCAGTTCCGCATCGTGCGGATCAAGCGCGAGCGGTTCTTCGGCCTTCATCAGTTCACGGCGGGCGATACGGCGGTCGAGGTGACGGACCGTGAGAAGACCGTCATCGACTGTCTGGACCGCCCGGAGCTTAGCGGGGGCGTCGTGGAAGTCGCCGGAGGGCTCCGGGAAGGCGACGGCGAGTTCGATTGGAACCGGATGACGAGATACCTGCGTCGCTTCGGCTCCGGGGCCGTGGTAAAGCGATTGGGGTTCCTCGCCGAAGCCCTTGAGCTCGAGCATCCCCCCGAGCCCGACATGCTCGCGGAGTGGCAGGGGTTCCTCACCGCGGGTGTCAGCAAGCTCGACCCCTCCAGCCCGCGGGAGGCACACAGGATCGCGACCCGGTGGCGCGTGGAGGTGAACCTGCCCGAGGAAGGCCTGGTCGGGGTGTGATCCGGGACGCGGAGATCCGCCGGATCGCCGGGCGCGCGTGCGTCGAGCCGCGGATCGTCGAGCTGGATTACGCGCTGGGCTGGGCGCTCCGGGGAATTGCCGACCACGCGTCCCTCTCCCGCCGACTGGTCTTCAAGGGCGGGACCTGTCTGCGCAAGTGCTACTTCCCCGGCTACCGCTTCTCAGAGGACCTGGACTTCACGGCCATCGGGTGGTTCGGCTGGGAGGAGATCGAGGAGGCCATCCGCGAGGCGTTCGGCGAGGCAGCCGAGGCGAGCGGGATCGACTTCGCCGCCCGGGACCCGAAGCTGCGGGTCATCGAGGACGAGTACGGACGGGAAACGCTCCGGCTCAGAATCTACTGGCGGGGGCCTCACGAGCGCGGGGGT
>CAZOEX010000474.1:0-1289 GCA_964578925.1 uncultured Gemmatimonadota bacterium
CTGGTTATTTCATCGGACGAGGATCTGGATAGATGATCGAGCAGCACTGGAGCTGTCTGGAGCTCCTGAAGACCCGGGGTTGGGAATCGCGGGACCGGAAAGACGATATCCTGGACTCGCCGACGCGGTTCTTCGCGTGGGCGAGGAAAGAAGGACTCGTGGAGGCTGCTGAGGCTCGGCGTCTACGGGCGATCGCGCGAGAAGAACCGGAGGCGATGCGGGGCGTCGTGGATCGCGCGAGAGAGTTGCGGACCTTGCTTCACCGGATCTTCCATCGAGTCGCGAAAGACGAACTCCCGGGGGCCGACGACTTGCGATCCCTGGAGAAGACGCTGTCGGACACCGGCGAGCGACTCGCACTTCTGCCCGGCCCGGAGGGCACGATCGCGTGGCGGTGGAACGGGCGCGAGGACGACCCGCTCACCAACCTCCAGAACGGCGACCTCGACGCGGCCGCGACCCGACGAATCATCGGGAGCGTGGCCCGATCGGCCGCCGACCTGCTCACTTCAGGTGAGCTCGAACGGGTCAAGATCTGCGACGCTCACGACTGTGGATGGTTCTTCGTCGACGTCAGCCGCAACAAGAGCCGCCGCTGGTGCGACATGGCGGGCTGCGGAAACCGGGCGAAGGCGCAACGCTACCGGGAGCGCCACGGCTGAGAAGCCCCGAGACGTCGACCGTCTCCGGGAAGGGAAAGAATGAAGCGGGCGACCGGTTTCGAACCGGCGACCTTCAGCTTGGAAGGCTGACGCTCTGCCAACTGAGCTACGCCCGCGTACGCAGGGGCCGGTGGAGCTACTGGCCTCCGTCCACCGCGCCACCGAGATGCGTGAAGCGGGCGACCGGTCTCGAACCGGCGACCTTCAGCTTGGGAAGCTGACGCTCTACCAACTGAGCTACGCCCGCACGGCGTTGTGGATGGGGCGGGAGGGACTCGAACCCCCGACTTCTGCGATGTGAACGCAGCGCTCTAGCCAGCTGAGCTACCGCCCCGAGGAAAAGCGGGCGACCGGGTTTGAACCGGCGACCTCAACCTTGGCAAGGTTGCGCTCTACCAGCTGAGCTACGCCCGCGATGAAAATGGGAGCCGGCCCTCGGCGAGGGTCGACTCCCAGTGGCGGAAATTCTACGGCGAAAGGGCCCCGCGGTCAATCGGGCGGGCCTGCCGTCAGTTGTCGCGGGCCGCGATCCAGTCGTCCGTGTGCTCGAGCGAGCCGTCGCTGCTGGCCCAGGTGATCCGCTCGTACACGAATGAGATCTCCTCGTGGGCGAGGGTCTCGTCGGCC
>CAZOEX010000475.1:0-1277 GCA_964578925.1 uncultured Gemmatimonadota bacterium
GCCCACATCGACGCCGCCCGGCGCGAGCTGCTGGCCCTGCTGGCCGAGTTCGACCGCTGCCGGGGCTGGGAGCCGGGCGGCCACCGGGGCTGCGCCGAGTGGCTCTCGGTGCGCGCCGGCCGCTCGCTGCCGGTGGCCCGCGAGCAGGTGCGGGTGGCCCGGGCCCTGGAGGACCTTCCCCGGACGGGGGAGGCGATGGGCCGGGGCCGGCTCTCCTTCTGCCAGGTACGGACGCTCACCCGGGTGGCCGACGCCGGGACCGAGTCCGAGCTGCTGGAGCTGGCCGAGGGGGCCACGATCGGCCAGTTGAAGCGGATGGCCCGTGCGTGGAAGAAGGGCACTCGCCAGGACGAGGCGGCCCGGGAGCGGGCGCGCCACCGGAGCCGCCGGCTCGTGCTGTTCCCCAACGACGACGGGATGTACGAGATGCACGCGTGGATGAAGCCCGAGGTGGGAGCGGCCGTGATGCGGTCGCTCGAAGCGGCCACCGACGCCCTCTACCGGGAGGAGCGGAAGGAGGGAGGCTCCCCCGAGCCCCTCTCGGCCCGCCAGAGGCGCCGGGAGGCCGCCCGCCGGCGGGCCGACGCGGTGGGGCTGGTGGCCGAGCGGGCCCTGGCCGCCGGCTTCGGCGGCGAGGACGCCCCGATCAGCGGCACCCGGGCCGAGCGCTTCCAGGTCTTCCTCCTCGTGGACCAGCCGACGCTGGCCGAGGGCGGCGAGGGCGACCGCTCGGAGCTCGAGGACGGCACCCGCCTCTCGGCCGAGACGGCCCGCAGGCTCGCCTGCGACGCCTCGGTCGTGCCCGTCCTCCGGGGCTCCGGCGGCGAGGTGCTGGATGTGGGAAGGAAGAGCCGCACGGTGACCACCCCGATCCGGAGGGCGCTCGAGGTCCGGGACCGGGGCTGCCGGTTCCCGGGCTGCGGGCTCCGCTTCACCGCCAGCCACCACATCCACCACTGGATCGACGGCGGGCCGACGAGCCTGGAGAACACGGTGCTCCTCTGCCGCCACCACCACCGGCTGGTCCATGAGGGGGGCTGGCGGGTGGAGTGGTGGGGGAAGAGCCGGGCCGTCTTCCTCGACCCGAAGGGCAACATCCACCTGGACGAGCGGCCGCCCCCGCCCGAGGTGCCAGGCGACCCCACACAGGCCCTGATCCGCGAGCACCGGCGACGCGGCGTCGACCCCGGACCGCTCACCCCCGGCGCACGCTGGAAGACCGAGTGGGACATCCCCACCGACGTCTACCTCCGCGCCCTCGAAGCCGGCTTCGCCGC
>CAZOEX010000476.1:0-1274 GCA_964578925.1 uncultured Gemmatimonadota bacterium
GTCTTTCCCTCCGACGGCGCGGTGCGCACCTTCCTCGCCGCCCAGGGCCGCGAGGACGACTGGATCGAGATTCTGGCGGACGAGGGCGCGGACTACGACGTCGACGAGGAGATCGATCTGTCGACCCTGGTGCCGCTGATCGCGCTACCGTCGAGCCCGGGCAACGTGGTCCCGGTGAGCGAAGTGGCGGGAGAGGAGATCTACCAGGCGTACATCGGCTCCTCGGCCAATCCGGGGCTCCGCGACTTCGCGGTATCCGCCGCCATGATGCGGAAGCACGGCGCCCATCCGAGCGTCTCCTTCGACATCAATCCCTCCTCGCGCCAGACGCTTCACAACCTGATCGAGCTCGGGTATCTGCAGCACCTGATCGACGCGGGCGCGCGCATCCACCAGGCGGGCTGCAACGGCTGCATCGGCATGGGCCAGGCCCCCGCCACCGACTCGATCAGCTTGCGGACGGTGCCCCGCAACTTCCCCGACCGCTCGGGCACGAAGGACGACAGAGTCTATCTCTGCAGCCCGGAGACCGCGACGGCCTCGGCCATTACCGGCCGGATCACCGACCCGCGCGAGCTGGAGAGCGAGCTCGGGATGTCGTATCCGGCCGACGTCCCGCACGAGGACGTGCTCGTCAGCACCGAGTGGCTCGTGGCGCCGCCGTCGCCGGAAGAATCGGCGACCGTCGAGCTGCGGAAGGGACCGAACATCGTCTCCCTGTCGGAGATGCCGCCCCTGCCCGACGAGCTGTCCCTCGAAGTGCTCATCAAGCTGGGCGACGACATCAGCACCGACGAGATCATGCCGGCCGGCAACACGGTGCTCCCCTACCGGAGCAACGTGCCGGAGATCGCCAAGTTCGTCTTCGGCCCGGTGGACGAGAGCTTCCACGACCGCGCGATCGCGGCGCGGGAAAACGGCGGCGGCGCGGTCGTGGCGGGCGACAACTACGGGCAGGGCTCGAGCCGGGAGCACGCGGCGCTGGCCCCCCGCCACCTCGGGATTCGTGCCAAGATCGTGAAGAGTTACGCGCGCATCCACCGGGAGAATCTCGTGAACTTCGGCATCCTCCCGCTGACGTTCGTCGATCCGGCGGACCACGGACGCGTCGAAGCCGGGGACATCTTGCGTATGTCGGGGCTGAGAGAGGGTATCGAAGCCGGTGGCCCGATCGAGGTCGCGGTGGTCCGTGACGGCGAGGCGGTGGCGCGCATCGAGGCCGAGCTCGGACTTCCCGAGCGCGACCGCCGCATGCTGCTGGCGGGCGGGGCCCT
>CAZOEX010000477.1:0-1273 GCA_964578925.1 uncultured Gemmatimonadota bacterium
TCAGGTCTGCCATACGGGAGGGCGTACAGTACCCCCCTTTATAATAGTTCCCGTTTAGGAGCGTTCTCGCCGGTTCTCGCGGGGGTTTAGCGGGGGTCGAGGGGGTCGAAACCGTGAACGACCCTGATAGACTGGCCGAAACGGGGGTCCAGATTGCCCCGAATCAGCCCGTCGCGGCCCCTGACGTGGCTCGGCGGGCCGCTCGCGCGCGAACGTCTGACGCTCGCGCGCCGAGACGGAACGCACACGTCCGCTCGCTCCGATCGGCGAGTATGGAGGAGACGGACCGCGACCTGCGCGGCGTACTGGAGGCGGTGTCGGCGGGCGAGCTCTCGCCGGCGGCCGCGGAGGCGGCACTCGGCGGCTACGTCACCGGCGAGGCCGGCCGATTCGACGCCGCCCGCGAGTCACGCACGGGCGTCCCGGAGGCGGTGCTCGCCGAGGGGAAGACCCCGGCCGAGACGGCGGCGCTGGCGACGGACGCCCTCGAGACGACCGGCCACGCCCTCGTCACCCGCGCCGACGGGGAGACGGCCACGGCGGTCCGGACGGCCGTCGAGGACCACGCTCCCGACGCGAGCGTCGACCACGCACCCCGGGCACGGACGGTGGTCGTCCACGGCCCCGACTACGAACCGCCCGACCTCGACGCCACGGTCGGTATCGTCACCGCGGGCACCTCCGACGCGATGCCGGCGGGCGAGGCGGCCGCCGTCGTCCGGGCGATGGGTGCCCGGGTCGAGCGGGTGGACGACGTGGGCGTGGCCGGTATCGCCCGCCTGTTCGACGCCCTCCCCGACCTGCGCGGGGTGGACGTCCTCGTCGTCGCCGCCGGCCGTGAGGGGGCGCTGCCGACGGTGCTGGCCGGCCTCGTCGACGTGCCGCTCGTCGGTCTGCCGGTGTCGAACGGCTACGGCAAGGGTGGCGACGGGGAGGCGGCGCTGGTCGGGATGCTCCAGTCGTGTACGGCGCTGACGGTGGTGAACGTCGACGCGGGGTTCACGGCGGGTGCACAGGCCGGACTCGTGGCCCGTGGTGTCGCCCGGGCCAGAGACGGCGCCGGCCACGAACCCTGACCGCCGCCGAGCGGCCCGTCGTCGGCCCGTCTCGTCCCCGAGCGGCGTGGTTGTGTTCGCGCCATGGCGAGATTATATGTGGTTCGGTGCCGTACGTACTGGTGCCGACGAGGCACCGCCGAGTCGGCAGCTAGAATGCCCAGGTGTGATCACTGTGAGGCGCACGTCTCGGACCGCTTCGCCCGGGTGTTCGCGGA
>CAZOEX010000478.1:0-1265 GCA_964578925.1 uncultured Gemmatimonadota bacterium
CCTGCTTTCTAGAGTTGGCGGAGAATTATAGTCAAAATACTTACAAAATGCACCACTTACTGGTTCATTTCGTAAATCTTTGAACTTTAACAATCGAAGAGCCAAAGCCACCGAGGATGGTCGTCGGCCACTGCTGCGGCACTTTGCGCCAGCGATAGGGATGGCGGTGCGCATTCCAGTAATCGAGGGCGCCGTTGAACGCTTCAGTCAGCTGGTCGACGTTCTCAAAGCGCCGCCCTTTCAAGGCCAGTGACTTTAGTTGCTTCCACCAGGGCTCGATGAGATTGAGCCAGGAGGCGTACTTGGGTAAGAACTGGAACTGAATCTCTGGCCAGGCCAGCGAGGCCACCTGCACATCCCGACTCTTGTGGATGACAAGGTTGTCTTCGATGACCAACCAGCGGTCGCTGGGAAAGACGAGCATCATCTGCTCCAGAAGCTGTATGTGGGTGGCGCCATCTCGGGCCGGACTCATCAGAATCGTGCCTAGCCCCGTCGCCGGCTCAAAGGCGCCGTGAATCCACAACTTGCCACGGCGGCCGTAATCCGGTTGGAAGGTGGCCCGGTGACGGCCCAGCTGCCACACTTCACCGGGATAGGTCTTGACGGCAATGGGGCCCAGTTCGTCAATGCAGATGACTCGAGTGCGTGGGGGCGGCATCACGTATGCCGCGACGATGGCCCCCTTTTTTCCGCGAACGCGGGGTCATGTTTCTGGACATCGTGGAACCAGCTCTGTTGCCGGCGCCAGTTGAGACCGTCCTCTTTCACCCAGGTCCAGATGGTCGCCGTACCGAGCTTGATCCCATGCCTCTCTTTGAACGCCGTTTGCAGCCGCTTCAGCGTCCACAGTTCGAACGGTTCGCCCAGACTGCTGGGTTTCGTCGTCGCCAGGGCCAGCAGTTGGCTGCGCACCGCTTCCGTATGGGTCGGTGGCTTGCCGGAGCGTGGTCTGTCTTCCAGCCCGGCCAACCCTTCCTCGTTGAAGCGTTTAACCCACTGGGGACCGGACCCTCTACCTTTGAAGCCGACTTGTAAACCGGCCTCGGTTGGCGTCAGATCTGGATTGTCCAACAGTAAGGCGATCAGCTGGGCGCGCTGCACCAGGCGGGCGGGCTTCGTCCGCGATTTGGCCACTTTCCGGATCGCTTTGGTCTCTTCAGTTGTTAAGGGTCTGAGTCGAATTCGTTTCGGCATTGCTCTCCTCCAACCTGCTTTCTAGAGTTGGCGGAGAATTATAGTCAAAATACTTACAAAATGCACCA
>CAZOEX010000479.1:0-1256 GCA_964578925.1 uncultured Gemmatimonadota bacterium
ATGTGAACGGACAGAGTGTCGGTGTCGCCTCAGGAGTGGGGAAACTGTTCAGCCATGGCGACGATATCGGTGTTGGTGCGATGAGACAACGCGTCATGTTCCATGACGGTGCCGATACCAGCACCGGAACCGGATACCACTATGACGGCATTCTCGACGAAGTCGCCCTATACCCGTCTGCTCTCACCAACACCCAAATCCAAAACCACTACGAAGCAGGCGGCGGAACTCTGCCGGTGGGCTCGTCGCCTTCGGTGTCCTGGGTGTCTCCGTCTGATGGAGCCACGGTCGACGGCGTGGTGGCCGTTCAGGTGGATGGGTCTGATGGGGATGATGCTGAAGGCAGTTTGTCGGTGGAGTGGCGGGTTGATGGTGGGGTGTGGGAGTCGTTGGTGTTCGACTCGGGTTCTGGGTTTTATGAGGGGTCTTGGGACACGTCGCTTCTCGCCGACGGCGATTATCTGCTCGACGCCAGGGTTACCGACAGCGACACCAACACTGCCACCGCCAGCATCTCTGTCACCGTGGACCATCCCGGGTATGACAATGTGATTCTCGCTGATGGGGCGTTGGCGTTTTGGCGTTTGGGTGAGGGGTCGGGGTCGACGGCGTTTGATTCGGCTGGTTCTCATGATGCCGCCTATCAGGGTGCTCCTGGTTTGGGGGCGGCGGGGTTGATTGCGGGTGATGCCGATACTGCGGTTGCGTTTGACGGTGCCGATGATGTGGTGGCGGTGTCGGACGCTTCGGATATCAACACCGGTGGGCCGTATACGACCCGGACTGTCGAAGTGTGGTTCGAGGCTGATGATGTGACCGGCCGTCAGGTCCTCTTCGAGGAGGGTGGGACCACTCGAGGGTTGGCGGTCTATCTAGATCAGGGAAACCTGTATTTCATCGGCTGGAACACGGCGAGTGATGATTCGACTACTCCGTGGGGGCCGGTGTGGGTGTCGACGCCGATTTCGGTCGGCAACGTCTACCACGCGGTGTTGGTGTTCGACCAGGCCGGCGACCGGTTGGAAGGGTATGTGAACGGACAGAGTGTCGGTGTCGCCTCAGGAGTGGGGAAACTGTTCAGCCATGGCGACGATATCGGTGTTGGTGCGATGAGACAACGCGTCATGTTCCATGACGGTGCCGATACCAGCACCGGAACCGGATACCACTATGACGGCATTCTCGACGAAGTCGCCCTATACCCGTCTGCTCTCACCAACACCCAAATCCAAAACCACTACGAAGCAGGCGGCGGA
>CAZOEX010000480.1:0-1253 GCA_964578925.1 uncultured Gemmatimonadota bacterium
CCCTGCGTCTGGCGCTGGTGGCGGATCACGGTGTTGACGCCGTCGACCACCGCGCGGTTCTCCTTCGGCAGGACGCGGACGATCTCGCCCTCCTTGCCGCGGTCGCGGCCGGTGAGCACGACGACCTTGTCGCCCTTCTTCAGCTTCGCAGCCATCACAGCACCTCCGGCGCCAGGCTGATGATCTTCATGAAGTTCTTGGCGCGCAGCTCGCGCACGACCGGCCCGAAGATGCGGGTGCCGATCGGCTCGTTCTGCGGGCTCAGGATCACCGCCGCGTTCCGGTCGAACCGGATCGTGGTGCCGTCCTCGCGCTTCACCTCCTTGGCGGTGCGCACGACGACGGCGCGGCGGACGTCGCCCTTCTTCACGCGGCCGCGCGGGATCGCCTCCTTGACGGAGACGACGATGATGTCGCCCACGCTCGCGTATTTGCGCTTGGCGCCGCCGAGCACCTTGATGCACTGGACGCGGCGCGCGCCCGAGTTGTCGGCGACATCCAGATTGCTCTGCATCTGGATCATTAGGCTTCTCCCGACCTGGGCCGATCAGCGTTCGCGTCCGGCCTGGTTTCGACAATGCTGGAAGGAGGCGACCCCTAGTGGGCGACCGCCTCGATGACCTCCCAGCGCTTGGATTTCGACTTCGGCGCGCATTCCTGGATGCGCACGATGTCGCCGGCCTTGAACGCGTTCTCGGCGTCGTGGGCGCGGTACTTCTTGGTCCGGCGCACGGTCTTGTGCAGCAGCGGATGGGTAAAGCGGCGCTCGACCAGAACGGTCACGGTCTGGTCGTTCTTGTCGCTCACGACCTTGCCGCGGAGAATTCGCTTCGGCATCTCGCTCTACCTCACTCGGCCGAGGCCGCGTCCGCCCTGGCGGCGGCGCGGGCCTTCTCGTTCATCACGGTCTTCACCCGCGCGACGTCGCGGCGGACGGTCTTCATGCGGGCGGTGCTCTCGAGCTGGCCGGTCGCGCCCTGGAAGCGGAGGTTGAAGGCCTCCTTCTTCAGGCGCTCCAGCTCGTCGCGGAGCTGGTCCGGCGTCTTCTCGCGCAGCTCGGCGGCTTTCATCGCGCGTTCCTTCTCTGACAGATATGCGCGAGGGACCCTGCCCCCGGCATCATGCATCAAAAACCATTCCGGCCCGTGCGCCCGATCCGGCGCGCGAGCCGAGGTGCTACCAGTCCTCCCGGGCGACAACCCGCGTCTTGATGGGCAGCTTCATGGCCCCCAGACGGAGCGCCTCCCTTGCCA
>CAZOEX010000481.1:0-1251 GCA_964578925.1 uncultured Gemmatimonadota bacterium
CGTACGCGTCGACGACCTCCCGCTCGTCGTCGACGACGAGGACGGTCCCCTCTCTCTTCTGGTCCATGGCACTCCTGTCCCTCCCCGGTTGGTCGTTGAACGTGTTATAGCTTCTCACGGAGAGATCGCGTCCGTCGCGATGCTGGCAGCGTGAACACTTAACACGAGCTTCGATAACAGGTCACACATGCGGTTACGGACGAAGTTCGCGGTCGTCTTCGTCGCCGTCACGCTCGTGCTGAGCGGCTCGGTCCTCGTCGCGCTCGAGTTCTACAGACAGGACGCGGTCGACGAGTCGCGCGCGAACGTCGAGGAGACGGCGACGCTCGCGGCCGAACAGGTCGACGCCGCGATCCGGGACCGCCGTGACTACGTGGGGCTCGTCGCGTCCCGGCCGCGAGCGCGACAGTTCAACCGGAGCGACCGGTTCCTCGACGCGTTCCTGGCCAACTCCAGGTTCTACGCCGTCCAGCTCGTCGCCGCGAACGGGACCGTCGTCGACTTCCGGGGCGACATCACCGCCGCACAGCGGCGTGCCGTCATCGGGTCGGATCGGAGCAACGAGTCGTACGTCCGGGAGGCGGTCGAGGGCCGGTCGTACGTGGGCGAGCCCGAACCCCTGAACGGGACCGACACGCACGTTCTCGTGTTCAGCGCCCCGATACTCCAGGGTGAGGAGGTCGAGGGGGTGCTCGCAGCGGCGATGTATCTGGATACGCGGACCATCTTCGACGGGCTTCCCCCGCTCGAGACGAGCGGACGGGCGGTCACGGTCACCGGGAACGGGATGGAGCTCCACGGGGGTGACCGGGAGTTCTCGGCTTCGGTCGAGGCGTCCGCGACCGTCGAGTCGACCGGATGGGAGGTCACCGTCGCGCGAGACCGGGCACCGCTGGACGACCGGCTCCGTCAGCTGGGGCTCTTCCAGGCCGGACAGCTCGGACTCGTGGTGCTGGTGATGGCCGGGTTCGGCTACTGGCAGTACGCCGCGAGCCTCCGGCAGACCGAACGACTGCTCGACGGGTTCGCCGACCTCGGTGCGGGCGACTACGACCGCTCGGTGTCTCTCGGTGGCGGGACCGAGTGGGAGCAGATCGGCGAGGGGTTCAACGACCTGTCGACGACGCTCGGGGCTCGCGAGGCGGCGCTGCGCGAGCGGACACAGCGCCTCGAGGTCCTCTACCGCGTCCTGCGGCACAACCTGCGGAACCAGCTGAGCGTCGTCCTGACCTACGCCGACGTCGTCGCCGA
>CAZOEX010000482.1:0-1249 GCA_964578925.1 uncultured Gemmatimonadota bacterium
CACGCGAACTCTTTCGTCCGACCGTCCAGGTCTCGCGTCTCGACGTAGCCGAGATCGACCAACGTCCCGAGATTATCGTAAAACAGACTGTCTCCGACGCGATTGCTGCCGAGTGCGTCCTCGGCGGGCTCGATGAGATCCGCTCCCGACGCCGGGCCGTGCGTCCACACGATCCGGAGGATGATCAGCTGACGCTGCGTCAGGTCGATGGCGGGGTAGGTCATTCCCGGGGGTCGTCGACCAGCTCGTGCAACGCCGTCGGTTCATGATGGTACTCAACGTAGCCGTGTTCTCGCAAACGCTTGATGCGGCCGCCAATGTAGTTTTGATGTCGACCGACTTGGTCAGCAAGCGAGCCGGTGGTTTCCCGGCCGTCGGTTAGCAAGTCCAGTATCCGCTCGTCTGAGGGGTTCAGGTCTTCGACCTCAAGCATTCCCGTTGGAGCGTGGGAGTCCATAGGGTTTCGTTCTTGTGTTCGTGCCCTGTGCGTTTCAACGTTTGGGTCACAAGCGCGACGCTATGGCCTTTGGACCCCTTAGATTTATGTTGCTGGAGAATAGAGTAGTGAGTATGCCACAGGGGAGTAACCTCACGACAGAACAGCGGGACCAGCTCCGCGATCTGGGCTGGAGGACGCTCCGCCGGAAGGCGAAGCGGCCGAACCGGATCAGTCGCCGAGACATGCTGGTCGTTGACGAGGATGTCGACGGCCTGGTCGAGATTTCGGAGGCTCAGTAACCGCTATGTCACGAAAACAAGAACAGCAGATCGACCGCGGTACCTGTGGAGCACTGGAATGTGAGGAAGATGCTGAGATGTGGGTCGAGTTTGGAGTGGCACCCGTCGTGGTTCCATTCTGCGACCGATGCGGAGAAGAGGTGGTGTGATGCCCGGGAATCAGACCGAACGCGAAACAGATGGCGGCGAAACGGTTAGCGTGGTCAAGCAGGCCGACTCCGAGCGCAAAAGCGCATTTCAGGAGACGCTCTTCGACCATGACCGCACCGGTGATTTCTTCGTCTGGACACTCGCGAATGCCGGTGTTAGTGTGGGGGTCGGATACGCCTCGGCACTGATACACGTCGCGAGTGATACCAGTGCCACCTGGACGGAGATCATGGCGCTCGATGGGCTTCCGCTTGCTGCCCTGTTCGGAGGCATCGGTGTGTTCATGTTCGCGCTGATGACCTTCGTGTCGTTGATGGACTCAATCCACGATGAGGAGGCCGATTCGTAATGTCAGAGAACC
>CAZOEX010000483.1:0-1248 GCA_964578925.1 uncultured Gemmatimonadota bacterium
TGAGGTCGTTGATGTTCGACCGGAGAAGGCGGGATAGTCTGTCGAAGAGTCCCATGGGAATCAGCCCGCTGTGAGTTCGTCTTGATGTGCGGTCAGGGCGAGCGAGAGGCTCTCCAGCGACGCCTGGAATTCCGAGAAGTCGAGGTTCTCCACCTCGAGGGCGTCGCTGAGGACGATCTCGCCGTCCTCCAGTCCGTACGAGCCGTGGACGAGGTCCATGGCGTTCAGCTCGAGAAGCCGGGCGTAGAGCGTCAACCGGTCGGCGTCGTTGTCGGGGTCCTGCCGAATGGCCGACCGGAGCACGACGAGCGGCGGCGAGTAGCTGACGACGATCGAAGAGCGGCCCGTTCGGTCCGGATCCACGATCCATAGATTCTCGCCGATCTCCTCGAAGTCCAGGTCCATCCGGATCATGAAACTTTCGAAGTCTTCGCGACTGATCATCCGATGTCATCCTCGAGTTCGGCGGTCCCGGAGTCCTCCGGCGCGGCCTCCAGCAGCCGCGTGAGGAATTCCTGTTTCTCCGCCAGTTCGTGCACTTCGTCACTCAGGAGCATGAACCGCTCCTCGAGCTGATCGAGCCGCCTCTCCTCCTCTCCCGGCTCCAGCTTCGGGCGGGACGCACGCGACTCGATCGCGTTGGCCAGCGAGTGCGCCAGCGGTGACAGGACGAAGACGATGACCAGTACGATCAGGATCCAGCCCGGCATCGCTCGTCGTCGTCTCCGTGAATGTGTTCCCTGGCCTTCGCGGCATCGTACGGGGCGCCGGCCGCGCTTGTTTCGCCCCTCGCCCCGCGGAGTCCTACGGTAACGTCAACCGTACCCGGTTCCAAGTGCGTCGGGCAACCGACGGCCGGCACGTCACGCCGCGCGGCGTCGCCGCCGTTTCATACCGCGACGGGCGCCCTGAGCATCTGTTGCAGGTACCTCCCGGTATGGCTACCCGCGGCGTCCGCGATTTCTTCGGGCGTGCCGGTCGCGACCACCGTGCCGCCGCGATGTCCCCCCTCGGGACCGAGGTCGATCACGTGGTCCGCCGTCTTCACGACGTCCAGGTGATGCTCGATCACGATGACCGTGTTCCCCAGCTCGACCAATCGGTGGAGGACGTCGAGCAGGATCCGGATGTCCTCGAAGTGCAGCCCGGTCGTCGGCTCGTCCAGGATGTATACGGTACTTCCCGTCTGCCGCTTCGAGAGCTCGGTCGCGAGCTTCACCCGCTGCGCCTCGCCGCCCGACAGCGTGG
>CAZOEX010000484.1:0-1242 GCA_964578925.1 uncultured Gemmatimonadota bacterium
AGTTCCAGCACCCGTTCCGGAGACAGCCCCACGCCGCTCACTCGCCCATCCGTCCGCCGCGGCTGTTGGCCGTCGGCCACGGGTAGTCCGGGTAGTCGATGTCGCGGAATACGCCGACTTTCGCCCGGCGGATCGTATAGATCTCCGCGTCGTCCACGAGGACCCGTGCGTCGCCGATCGCCACGGCCGAGGTCGCGAGCTCCTGGTAGCGCGCGATGTCGATCTCGTAACGGACCGTGGCGTCGTAAGGCCGGATCTGGCCGGCGAACTCCACCTCCTGGCAACCGAGGGCGCGCCCCGTCCCCAGGGCGCCCTTCCAGGCGCAGTAGAACCCGACGAGCTGCCACACCGCGTCGACGCCCAGGCAGCCCGGCTGTACCGGATCACCGAGAAAATGGCAGTGGAAGAACCATGCGTCGAGATCGACGTTCTGCTCCGCCACGAGGCGGCCACGCTTGCCGCTCGAGGTGATCTCGACGATGCGGTCGACCATCAGCATCGGCGGGACGGGAAGGCGGGCGCTGAACTCGGCCGGCGCGTCGTGCACGAGCCGACCGTACGCCATGGCCAGCAGTTCGTCCTTCGCGAACCGGTCCCGGGTGCGGAACTCGGCGTAGCTGATCGGCTCGCTCACGCGTCGCCTCCGAAACGAAGCAGATACCCCGACCAGGTGAGCCCGCTTCCCACGCCCACGATCGCGATGTCGTCTCCCGCTTCCCACTCGTCCCAGCGCATCGAGACGACGCCGGGCGAGCCTGCGGCCCCCGTGTTGCCGTAGTCGATCACGTTGAAGTGATGTCGGTCGTCGGCGATGTCGCACTGGCGGCAGACGGTTTCGAGCATGCGCAGGTTCGCCTGGTGGCCGATGAAGTGCAGACGGCGCTCCTCGTCGGTGAACTCCTTCTGCAGGCGCCGGAGCACGCGGATCGTCTTCTTGATCGCGAACATCTGCACCGTCCGCCCCTCCTGGCCGAAATAGCCGAAGTGGGGCACGACGACCTTGTCCGCTCCGGCGGGGCTCGATTCCAGCTGGTTGCCGATGATCTCGATGCGCGAGGGGATCTTCGTCGAGACGACGGCCGCCGTCGTACCGTCGCCCCAGATCACGGCCGCCGAACGGTCGGAATAGTCGACCGTCGTCGTGAGGCTCTCCGGGGTCACGACCAGCACGTGCTCGGGCAGGGCCTCCGGCCGCATGTTCGACAGCATGTAGAGGGCGACGTGGAAGCTCGTGCAGGCCGA
>CAZOEX010000485.1:0-1239 GCA_964578925.1 uncultured Gemmatimonadota bacterium
TCTCGCTAAATATTCAAGTAATCATGGCTGACGCCAAAAGCGCCAATGAGGAGCTGTTCTTGCGGTTTCTTCTTCCATTGATAAGGATGCCGATGTTCGTTCCAGTAGGCCAAAGCGGCCGTCAACGAGCCGGTCAATTCATCGACGTTCTCAAAGCGCCGTCCTTTGAGTCCGAGCGAGCGCAGTTGCTTCCACCATGGTTCAATCAGGTTCAGCCAAGGGGCCTGGGTCGGAAGGAACTGAACACGAATCTCAGGCCAGGCAGCCAGCGCCAGAGTGGTTTCATGACTGGTATGAATGCTCAAGTTATCCTCGATGAGCAGCCAGCGGTCAGAAGGAAAAACCTGAACGACCTGCTCTATCAACTGAATATGGCTGGCGCTGTCGCGAGCGGGACTCATCAAAATCGTGCCCTTCCCAGTCGCTGGTTCAAAGGCGCCATGGACCCAAACCTTGCCTCGACGACCGTAATCTGGCTCGAAGGTCGCGCGGTAGGGACCCTGCTTCCACTCCTCGCCGGGATACGTTTTCGCGGCAATCGGTCCCATTTCATCGATACAAATCACTCGCGTTCGTGGTGGTGGCGCCACATAGGCCTGGATCACGGCCCCCTTTTTTCCACGAACTCTGGGTCGTGCTCTTCAGCGTCGTGGAACCAACTCTCTTGCCGTCTCCACTTGAACCCCTCCTCATCCATCCACGTCCAGATGGTGGAGTCAGAAAGGTGCACGCCTTCCCGTTCCTCAAATGCTCGCTGCAACCGCTCTAACGTCCACAACTCGAAAGGATATCCGAGCGTACGCGGCTTCTGGAGGGCCAAACTGATAAGGGCACTACGCACCGCCTCGCTGTGTGTGCGCGGCCGTCCTTCTCGTGCCCTATCGTGCAATCCCTCAATTCCTTCTTCGTTGAACCGCCGCACCCAGGTGGCGCCGATGGCATTACTGTATCCGGCCCTGATCCCGGCTTCGGTTGCTGATAACTCCGGATCATCTAACATTGCCTCGATAATCTGGGCGCGCTGTACCAGGCGAACTGGCTCAGTACGTGCACTGGCCAGCCGCCTAATCTCTTGCTCTTCTTCGGCTGTTAACGTTCTGAGTCGTATTCGCTTTGGCATCTTGACCTCCTTACCACATGTTGTCCTTGGAGGTCATTATACTAAATCATTTACCGAGAGCACCAGTAATGCACCGCGTCGCTTGTAATGATAGAACTTGGCCAGAGCCTGATGATGGC
>CAZOEX010000486.1:0-1234 GCA_964578925.1 uncultured Gemmatimonadota bacterium
GAAGTCCTACTGACCCCGCTTGCGCCGGACGGGTGGGGATGCGGGTGGAGGCTGTCGGGAGCGGCTGGATTGCCGCGCCGCGGCGGGTTATACCAGCTTTCACTGATCAGCACTCATGCGCCCATTCGCGCATGCCGATGGAGATGATCTTCCAGGGGCGGTCAATGAGCTTGTTCCAGGCATCGCAGCAGTGGCCGACGATGTCGTCGTAGGACTGGAACACGCGGTTGGAGAGCCAGTTGTCGCGGAGGAACTGCCAGACGTTCTCGACCGGGTTGAGCTCGGGGGCGCGAGGCGGCAGCGGCAGGAGCGTGATGTTGTCGGGAACCTCGAGGCGCCTCGACATGTGCCATCCGGCCTGGTCGAGCACGACCACCGCGTGGGCGCCGGGGTCGACCGTGGCGCTGATCTCGGCCAGGTGCGCCGTCATCGCCGCGGTGTCGGCATAGGGCATCACCAGCCCGGCGCCCTTGGCCTTTCCCGGGCAGATGGCGCCGAATATGTAGGCCCACTTCGTGCGCTGGTCGTGCGGCGCGCGGGGCCGGGTGCCGCGCCGGGCCCAGCGTCGGGTGAGGGCATTCTTCTGGCCCACCCTGGCCTCATCCTGAAACCACAACTCAACGTCCGTCCCGGCGGGTAGGCGGGCCTGGATTGCTGCCAGCTCGGCGGGGAATTTTTTTATATGCCTCGATGGCATGCTCGTTCTGGGCATGGTGACGCGGGCGGGCCGAGAGCTTCGCGAAGCCGAGCGCCCGGACCTCCCGGCTCATGGTTGCCTCGCTCAGCGAGACGCCGAACTCCTCCCACACCCACTGCATCAGGTCGATCAGCCGCCAGCGCACCACGCCATGGACCGCCGGAATCGGGCCGCGTTCGACAATGCGGGCCAAGTCCGCGCGCTGGTCGTCGTTCAGTCTCGGCTGGTTGCCCGGCGCCTTGCGATTGAGCAGGCCCTCCGGCCCGCCCTCATTGAACCGCAGCACCCAGTCGCGGATGGTTTGCAGCCCAACCCCGCCGATGCGTGCCGCGTCCGTCCGCCGCCCGCCCTCATAAATCACCGCCAAGGCCAGAAGCCGACGCGCCTGATTGGCGTCCTTGGCCTCTCGCGCCAGCGCCCTCAGGGCCCCGGCACCGAAATCCCCTCGCAACCTGATCGCTGCTCCCATGGCAAACCTCCCCCGTTCGCCACAAGGAGTCAGAAATCAGACCGCCTGGGAATCCCCAAAATGAGTCC
>CAZOEX010000487.1:0-1233 GCA_964578925.1 uncultured Gemmatimonadota bacterium
CGAACACCACCAGCGCGCCCCCGACCAGCCCCGGGAGTGCGCGAACCCACCGGTCCCCATCCTCCTCCCCCTCCACCTCGGATATCGGCCCCAGTGTCGACTGCTTCGACTGCCTTCCCGACCCCCCAGTCATCAATCGACTGAAAACTCCCGGCTACATAAACCCGAGCCCTCCTGTCTCGTCGATAAACTGTCACGTACCCGTTCGTCCCGCTCCCCTGGAGCTCGAGATCCGGAGTCGTCCGGCCCGTGGTCTGCCGGTAGCCACCCCGTCGCCCAACGCGAACGTCTATGTGAAGAGGCGCCGACGCCCCGGGTATGAGTCAGAAGACGGCCCTGATAACGGGCTGTTCGTCCGGCATCGGTCGCGCCACCGCGTGGGCGTTCCTCGACGACGACTGGAAGGTCTACGCCACCGCCCGGAACCCCGCCGACATCCAGACGCTCGGCGACCACGAGGACTGCGACATCAACACGCTCGACGTGACCGACGACGAGGACGTCCAGCGTGTCGTCGACCGCATCGTCGAGGAGGACGGCCGCATCGACGCGCTCGTCAACAACGCCGGTTACGGCCAGCACGGCCCGCTCGAGGACGTGCCCGTCGAGCTGCTCCAGAAGCAGTTCGACGTGAACGTCTACGGCCCACACCGTCTCGCCCGTGCCGTCCTCCCGCACATGCGGGCGGCCGGAGACGGCACCATCGTCAACGTCTCGTCGGTCGCCGGCCGCATCGCCGCGCCCGGGATGGGTGCCTACTCCGGGTCGAAACACGCGATGGAGGCGCTGAGTGACGCGCTCCGACTGGAGACGAAGCCGTTCGACGTGGACGTCGTCGTCGTCCAGCCCGGACCGGTCGAGACGAAGTTCCGCGACCGGGTCGGCGACGAACTCGGCCGGTACGACCGGACCGACGCCTACGAGGACGTCTATGACTTCCAGGAGGACGCCAGCCTCCTCGGTGGCGACAGCCCGTTCGCCGTCCAGCCCGAGGAGGTGGCCGACACGATTCTGGAGGCGGCCGTCTCGCCCGCACCGAGTGCTCGCTACCCGGTGGGTCGTTTCGCCGAATACTCGATGCTCGCCCGGTTCCTCCCGGACGGCATCCGCGATTCGGTGTTCGGCCTCCTGCGCAAGCTCTGAGTCGATGTTCGAGTCACGCGAGCGCCACACCCGCTCGGCGGCCCACGAGACGGC
Organism: uncultured Gemmatimonadota bacterium; assembly: GCA_964578925.1. Taxonomy (GTDB): domain Bacteria; phylum Gemmatimonadota; class Gemmatimonadetes; order Palauibacterales; family Palauibacteraceae; genus JARFPW01. Next base: position 1,198 of record CAZOEX010000487.1, read on the forward strand.
ACTCGCGTGTCTGGAAGCCGGTATCGAGGCCGCACG
>CAZOEX010000488.1:0-1219 GCA_964578925.1 uncultured Gemmatimonadota bacterium
CACGATGGTCCAGATCACGCACGGCCTCGCTCTCGTCGGGGTGGTCGCCACCCTGTTCGTGAGCGGCTGGCTGTACCGCATCGACCGGTCGCTCCCGTCCCCGGAAGCCGACGGTGACCGTCGAGGGGACCCCGAAGTGGTGTCGCTCGTCGAGGAACCGTTCACCTCGGTCGAGGAGACCTACCGGAGCCTGCACGAACTCGAAGCGCTGTTCCGGGACCGGGGGGACCGCCGGGCGGTGTTCCTCACCGTCTACGCCCGCGTCACCCGGGAGGTCGCCACCGGAATCGAGCGAGGCGAGTTCGAGAACCCGGCCTGGGTCGCCGACTACCTCGTCACCTTCGCCAACTTCTACCGGCAGGCCCTACTCGACTTCGAGACGGGAAACACGAAGTCGCTGCCCGGTGCGTGGCGGCTCTTCTTCAGGGCCACCGCCACCGACGCGCTCGTCATCCAGTGTGCCGTCCTCGGTATCAACGCCCACGTCAACTACGATCTGGCACTCGCACTCCGGTCGGTCGGTATCGACGGCGATCGGGCGGCGAAGTACGAGGACCACCGGCGGATCAACGAGATACTGTGGCGACTCGTCGACGAGACCCTGGCTCGACTCGCCGAGACGTACGCACCGGGACTCGAGACGGTCGCCGACGTGGCGGGGCCGCTCGGCGAGCGGCTCTGGTTCCTGGCGCTCGCGACCGGGCGCGAGAGCGCGTGGTGGATCGCCGTGACGCTGACCGAGGCACGCTGGGAGTTCCTCCGGAGGGTCACGCGAGGGACCATGGGCTACGTCTCGACCGCGCTCGCCTACGTCGTCCTGGGACCGAACGGACACTCGTTCGTGCTCGACTCCCTGCGCCGGCTGGAGACGGTATCGCCGGGGCGCTGAGCGCGAGCACACCCCGGAGAACGGTCGTCCCGGAGGCGAGAGACGCGAGAAGCGCCGATTCACGACTCGACGGTCGAGCTCCAGCCGAGTCCCGAGTCCCGTGGCACACGGGCAGGACTCAGAGCGGCAACGGGATCCACCGCAGCCACGAGAGCACCACTTCGGTGGGGATGATAGGGTCGTGGAGGACGAGCCAGTCGAGCAGCGCGAGCCCCAGTCCGTGGGCGACGACGCTCGGCAGGATGGAGTTCGACTCGTAGTCCACGAGGCCGAAGAGCACGTCCGTCGGCCCCGAGAGCACGAGTTCGATGGGCGGCTTCCCGAGGTGGT
>CAZOEX010000489.1:0-1219 GCA_964578925.1 uncultured Gemmatimonadota bacterium
CGTGCGCCAGCTCGGGATGCGGAAGCCCGACGGCTTCAAGGGCTCCTTCTTCCGCTCGAACCTCGAGCTCCATTGCCGGAAGAAGGGAACGGGCAACACGCGCCGCGAGATCCTCGCGCTCGTCCGGCGGCACGAGGGGGAAAGCGGAATCGTCTACTGCCTGTCGCGGCGGTCGGTGGAGCGGATGGCGGAGTTCCTGCGAGAGCACGGCGTCAGCGCCGCGCCGTACCACGCCGGTCTGGTGGACGGGGCCCGCGCCGCGGCGCAGGAGGCCTTCGCCCGCGACGAGATCGACGTCGTCGTGGCGACGGTCGCCTTCGGGATGGGCATCGACAAGTCGAACGTCCGCTTCGTGATCCATCGCGACATGCCGCCCGACATCGAGTCCTGGTACCAGGAATTCGGGCGCGCGGGACGCGACGGACTGCCGTCGGAGTGCGTGCTCTTCTATTCGTGGGCCGACGTCAAGGTGCGCGAGCGCTTCCTCGACGAGATCGAGGACGAGCGGCAGCGGGAGCTGAAGCGGAAGGCGATGGTCGATCTCTTCCGGCTCGCGGACCGGGGCGTATGCCGCCACCGGGCCCTCGTCGCTTACTTCGACGAGGAGCTCGAGGCATGCGGAGACGCTTGCGACGTCTGCCTCGACGTCGGAATCGAAGACCTGGTGGGCGAGCTTCCGACGGGCCGGATCCGCGGCCGACGGTCGCCGCGCGGCGGAGACGCGTCGGGGTCGTCATCGGATTCGTCTGGGCTAGACCGGGAGCGCGACCCGTCCCACCCGGTCTTCCAGCGGTTGCGGACCCTCCGGAAGCGGCTCGCCGACGAGCAGGACGTGCCGGCGTACGTCGTATTCAGCGACCGGACCCTCTGGGACATGATCGACCGGAATCCGCGTTCGCTCGTCGAGATGCTGAAGGTCCACGGCGTGGGCGAGGCCAAGCTGGAACGGTACGGCGCGGCTTTTCTCGCGGCCCTGGAGAGTGGATGACGCGCGGGGTCGCCTCCTGCTTTTCCTTCGAAGCAGCTGCCGTCGCGCTCGCGGTGCACCTCGCCGCCCTCCAGCCGGGGCCCCTCGCCGCGCAGGAGGCGGCCGACGGCTCCGCGGCCACCCCGGTTGCCGACTTCGTCCCCCCGCCGGCACGCGGCCACGACTTCCGCCTGTCCATCGGCGAGATCATGCGTGGGCCCGAGCTGGTGGGGGACCCACCGGTAGAGCTGC
>CAZOEX010000490.1:0-1212 GCA_964578925.1 uncultured Gemmatimonadota bacterium
GAAGAGCGTCCCGTCGTCTTTCCCATCCATCACACCCTGCTCGAGGTGCTGCGCGAGGCGTGCGGCCTCACCGGCACCAAGCACGGCTGCGAGCTCGGCGAGTGCGGCGCGTGCGCCGTGCTTCTCGACGGCGAGCCGGTGCTCTCATGCCTGGTGCTCGGCGCCGAGGCCGCGGGCCGCGAGATCCAGACCGTGGAGGGCCTGCAGCACGGCAATACGCTGCATCCGCTCCAGGCCGCGTTCTCGGATCTGGGTGCGACCCAGTGCGGCTACTGCATTCCGGGCATCCTGATGGTGGCGAAGGGGCTGCTCGATCGGCGGCCCGATCCCTCGGAGGCGGAGATCCGCGAGGCGCTCTCGGGCAATATCTGCCGCTGCACCGGCTACAACCGCATCGTGCGCGCGGTGCAGTGGGCGGCCGCGATGCAGCGCGGCGACGACTGGCAGCCCTCGCCCGAAGAGCTCCTGGGCTCGCCCGCCGGGCCCGACACCACTTGAGACCCGCCATGGCCACGAAACCCCAGCAGGCACTCGATCACCCGCGCCCCGACGCCGATGCGGCGCGCGAGCACGAGCTCATCGGCAAGCCCTTCCGGCGCGTCGACGCGCGGGCCAAGGTGACCGGGACCACGCGCTTCGCGGACGACCTGAGCTTCCCGCGCATGGCCTACGTCAAGCTCGTGCGCAGCACGGCGCCGCACGCGCGCATCAAGCGCATCGATCTCGGCCCGGCGCAGAACATGCCCGGGGTGCTCGGCTTCCTGACCGGCAAAGATCTGCCGGTGCCCTTCGGCATTCTGCCGGTGTCCCAGGACGAGCATGCGCTGGCCCTCGACAAGGTGCGTTTCGTCGGCGACCCCGTGGCCGCAGTGGCGGCGCTGTCCGAGGACCAAGCCCACGCCGCGGCCCTCGCCGTGCAGGTCGAGTACGAGATGCTGCCGACCATCGCCGGCGTCGACGACGCCTTGCGCACGCCCGAGCCGCGCATCCACGACTACGGCGCCGAGGGCAATCTGCACAAGAAGGTGTCGCTGCGCTTCGGGGACGTGGAGGCGGGATTCGCCGAGGCCGATCATGTCTTCGAGGACACGTTGTTCTTCGAAGGCAATACGCACCTGCCCATCGAGCAGCACGCCGCCGTCGCGGTCCCCGAGGACGACGATCAGATCACGCTCTACTCCTCGACCCAGACGCCGCACTACGTGCACCGGG
>CAZOEX010000491.1:0-1207 GCA_964578925.1 uncultured Gemmatimonadota bacterium
GGCCGGATCGCGTTCACCGCCTCGGTCAGCTCGGCGGTCGCCCACAGGGTGGCGGCTCGGATCTCGATCTCCTCGTCGCTGTCGCGCGGGATGAGTGTCCGCGAGTCGACGGCGGCGGCCAGCTCCGGCGCGTACTCCAGGATCCCCATGACCCGTAGCGCCAGGGGCACGATGTAGTCGGCGAAGGCGGTCATCGCGCCGATGTCATCAAGCGGCACCAGGCCCATGCGGTGCAGTCCCCACAGCCCGAGCTGCGCGAGCTTGTGGAAGCGGACGGTGTGTCCGTGGTACTCGCTGACGTCGTCGAAGCGGGGGAACTCCGCGACGAGACGCTCGAGCAGGCCGTCGCCGCCCGCGTACATCGCCGGCGCGCAGGCGGCGACGAAGTGGTGGAACCGCCCCTCGTAGCGCTCGACGAGCGTGGCGCCGATCTCGTTCAGGATCGCCACCCGTTCGTCGAGCATCGGGATCTCGATCGTGCCGTCGAACACGCGGCCGAGCTCCTCGCGGTCGACCCGCGCCATCCACGCGCCGTCGAGGATCGGCACGCCCGCGTCGAGCGCCCGGGCGAAGCAGGCGTGCATGGCGTCGCTGTCGGCCCAGCTCTCGCCACGCCACGTCGTGTCGAACCGGCGCCCCGTCTCGAAGTCGGTGAAGGCGAAGTTCAGTGCGTCGTTCACGAGCGTCCAGTCGACCAGGTCGCTCCCCGCGACATCGACGTCGAACTGCGGGCCGCCGAGGGGGGCGTCGAAGTCTTCGTACGCCATCCACCCGGCCACCGCGTCGACGGCGTCGGGGTCGATCTTCACGTGCCGGGCGGCCTCGACGACCGGACGCGCGGATTCGAGGACCGGGGAGGCCCAGGCGGGGAGACGTCGAGGGCGGTCGGTCATGACCCGGCGGGATCGTGCTGTCGAGATCCTTCGTGCATGGCGGCGATCGACTCGAAAAGTGGATTGCTTCGGCTGGCGGGCCACGAACCTAGCACGATCTCGCCGCTTCGCGAATCGAGCGTCCCGGCTGGCGACGCGAGGACGGTTGCCGGCCCGGGCTACGCGTTCCAACGTGACGGATGCCGACACCATGACACAGGAGCTCGCAATGACGAACCGTGGCAGTCTCCTCCGTTGGATCGCAGTCAACGGAACCGGGATGGCGCTGGCGTTCCTCACGTTCCTGCACGTGCTCTTCGCCCTCGCGTTCGGCC
>CAZOEX010000492.1:0-1189 GCA_964578925.1 uncultured Gemmatimonadota bacterium
CGAACATCGCGTACCCGATGGAGGCGGTGATGGAGCCCTCGCCGGGGAAGCCGGCAGGGGAACCGAACTCCGCGGTGAGGAACACCGCCGAGAGCACGCCGAACAGGACGAACGCGAGCAGACCGACGGCCTGTCGCTTGTTCCGTTCGAGGCGTGGGCGCGTCGTCACGCGCGAGTCACCTCCGTATCGGGGCCCTGCTCGCGGACGAGCATCACGGCGAACGTGATGAGGATGAGCACCCCACCCACGTACACCAGTATCTGCATCGTCGCGAGGAACTCCGCGCGGAGCATCACGTAGTGGACGGCGACGCTGGTCAGCGCCACGCCCAACAGCAGGGCCGCGTGCCAGACGTCCCGGACCAACACGACGCCCAGGCTGCTGCCGGCCGTCACCAGCGCGAACAGCGCGAACGTCAGTGTTTCCAGTAGAGCCATTACGTACGACCTAACAGAGAATCGGTTTCAAGCTTGCTGTTTCCCGCGTGCGTGCGAGGCGACGAAAATTCGGGGCGGGACCGCCGTCGCAGGCCCGCCTCGGTCGCCGAGCCACTGCAGAACGAGCGGTCGACGACGGCGATACCCACCACTATCCCACGGTCTCGTGCCCGTTCGGGGTCTGCAGCCCCATCGAGAAGGAGCATCCACAGGTACGCTCGGTACGCCGAGCCCCCTGCGAACCGTCTACGCGGGGATTTCGATGCCGAGTTCCGACAGCAGTGTCCGTGCGGCCGCCGCGGAGGATTCGGGGCCACGGGCGGTCAGGAGGTCACCGTCGACGGTCACGCTCGTCTCCGAACCCAGTTCGGCGTCCCAGTTCCCGCCCGTGGTGCGAACCTCGTCCTCGACCCAGTAGGGGAGCTTCCGGCCGTCCGGCATCAGTCCGTGCTCGTCGACGATGCCCTCCTCCCACTCGTTGGGGAAGCCGGTGACGTCCCGGCCGTCGACGAGGAACTCGCCGCCCTCGGTCCGGGTGAACGCGAGGATACCGACCGCGTGACAGACCACGAGCGCCGTGCCGTCCTCGTCCGCGACGGCGTCACGGAGGAGTCGGCGGGCGTCACGGTCCTGATTGACGTCCCACGCCGTGCCGTGGCCGCCGGGGAACACGACGGCGTCGTACCCCTCGGCGGTGGCCGCGGCGGTCGGAATCGGGTCGTTCAGTCGCTCGTCGTGCTCGTCGGCGTCA
>CAZOEX010000493.1:0-1186 GCA_964578925.1 uncultured Gemmatimonadota bacterium
GGCCGGGAGGTTGCGAGCTTCGGTTTCCGGTCGATCCCGGCCGCGACCGTTCAGCGGGCCGTCGGGCTGTTCGTCGTCGCGTTCGGACTCGTGACGGCCGCCATCCTCCTGTACGCCTTTCTCGAGCTGGGTGGGGGACGTGACCCGCAGCACGAGCGCTTTCTGAGCCTGATGTTCGAAGCGGTCAGCGCGTTCAACACGGTGGGGCTCTCCATGGGAGAAACCTCCGGTCTGTCCACACCCAGTCGACTGCTCACGGTTTTTCTCATGTACGTCGGCCGGGTCGGACCCTTGAGCTTCGCCGCGGCCATCGCGCTGACGCCGGAGCGGGGCTCTACAGATTTCAGATATTCTTACGAAGACGTCATCATCGGGTGAAGCCATGAAGCGATTCATCATCGTAGGACTCGGCAACTTCGGCGCCGCCGTGGCGGAGACCCTCCACGCGATGGGGCACGACGTCGTGGCCCTGGACCGGGAAGCAGATCGCGTCGATGCCATCGCCCGGCGCGTGACGCGGGCGGCAGTGGGCGACGGTACCGATCTGCCGACGTTGAAGCGCGTTGGCGCAGCCGACGCCGACACCGCGGTGATCAGCACGGGAGACGACATCACGGCGAGCGCGATGACGGTGCTCGCCTGCCGGGATCTCGACATCCCCGAGACCTACGTGAAGGTGATCTCGGAAGTTCACGCACGCCTGATGGAGAGGATCGGCGTCACCGAGACGATCTTCCCGGAGCGCGAATCCGGTACGCGGCTCGGGAGACGGATCGCCAGCCGCATGCTGCTGAACTACGTGAACCTCGGTTCGGAATTCGGGCTCCAGGAGATGGCGGTGCCGGCGAAGTGGGTCGGCCACAGCCTGCGAGAGCTTCAGTTGCGTCGTCGCCATTCGATCATGGTCGTCGCGGTGCACGACATGCTGACCGACACGATGCAGCCGGCGCCCGATCCCGACGAACCGCTCAAGGACTCCGACACCCTCATCGTGGCCGGCACGGAGAGCAGCCTGTCCGCGGTCGCCAGGAGCCGGTAGTCCGGTCGCGGCGAGTTCGGCCTCCGTCGCTCGCCACCGCCAAATTGTGGCCCCGCTCCGCCGGCTTTAGCTTCGGAGGCAGCGGCAGGACGGTACGGCCAACCCTCGCGGCGGACGGCAGATGAGCCTGATTCACGAACTCGAGCG
>CAZOEX010000494.1:0-1178 GCA_964578925.1 uncultured Gemmatimonadota bacterium
ACGCCGCACCCCCTGCCAGGCCCCGGGACGAGCCGAACCGAGACCCCGACCGGCCCCCTGACCCGGAGCCCGACCCGGACCGCAGCGACCACGACCACGACGTGACCGAGGACCAGACCGACGAGCCGGATCCGGCACGAGATGACGAGGTCGACCCCGGGCCTGAAGACGTATCGGACACCGACCAGGCGAACGATCTACCGGGTGCGGTGCCCCCGGTGTCTCCCGATCCGCCGAACGAGCAGCCGAAGCCTGAGAATGACAAACCGCCGGCCAACACCGTGTCGAGGGCCGAAGCGACCCACCTGCACCGTGCTGTCATCTATGGTGAGAGTCTTGCCAAGTACCTGTCCTTCTTTACCGGGTGGCACGCCAAGGCCCTCCAAGAGTGGGGCGAGGAGTTCGACGAAATCGAGGCCGAGTTCCTCGAACAGGACCCTGCGGGCCAAGCGATTGAGCTTCGCTCGGCGCTGCTGGAGGGGATCCAGAGGTCGATCGCGCTCACCGAGGAAGAGGGCGAGCGAGCCGGCGCCGATGCAGTTCGAATCCGAACCCAGGCCGCCAAGCTGCGGAGCGCACTCGCACGTCGAGGCATTCGATCAACGTCCGCCGTCGACGAGCAGCAGCTGGACGACTACGCCAGCGCTGTTGCCCGTGAGCGTTATCAGGCCTCCCAGACGGAGATTACGCACACGTTTCGCGAGAGACTGCACGCTATCTCGACCCAACCGATGGAAGACTGGGAACGCACCGAGTTCGAAGACGCTCTCGCTTACGCCGATGCGAAATATGAGGATCGTCTGCGGGAGTTTCAGGCCAGGCAGTCCACCCGCGAGAAACTGGGTCGTCGGTACGGGTTCGACGACGAGAAGATGCGCGACATCCTCGAGCGCGGTGCGGGTGCCATTCCCGCGGCACCCGAAGCTGCCGAGGCGAAACCATCGCCGCCTGGACCCGAGGGCTCCGAGAAGGTTGCCGAAGCAGGTAACGGTGCCGGTGGCGTCGCGGCGGGGAAGGACCCTGTCGTAGGGGCTGCAAGGCAGGCCCAGGAGGCAGAACAAGAAGGGCGAGACAATCCGGCCGATCCTGCGTCCGGGCCCGAGGCGAAGGATGCGGACCCGCCGCTCGAGCGTCCGGCCGCCGAGGCCGACGAGTCCGAGTCGGAGAAACAGCCGGTC
>CAZOEX010000495.1:0-1177 GCA_964578925.1 uncultured Gemmatimonadota bacterium
AGCAGAAGTCGATGTCGATGTCCGGCATCGAGACGCGGTCGGGATTCAGAAAGCGCTCGAACAGCAGGTCGAAGCGAAGCGGATCGACGTCGGTGATGCGCAGGCAGTAGCTGATGATCGAACCCGCCGCCGAGCCCCGGCCCGGTCCCACGGGAATGCCCAGCTCGCGCGCCGCCCGGATGAAGTCCCACACGATGAGCAGATAGCCCGCGTAGCCCGTCTCTTCGATCACGTCCAGCTCGTAGCCGAGCCGTTCGGTCACATCGTCGGGAAGCGGATCGCCGTACCGCTCCTTAGCGCCCGCGATCGTCAGCTCGCGCAGGTACGCCATGTCCGAGTCGTGTTCGTCGGGCAGCGGGAAGTTGGGCAGATGGTACTGCTGCTCGAACTCGACGTCGCACATTTCGGCCACGCGCAGGGTGTTCTCGAGCAATTCGGGCCGGTCCGGGAAGAGCTCGGCCATCTCTTCGACCGATTTGAAGTAACTCTCCTGGCCGTGGAAGGAGAGCCGGTCGGTGTCGTCCTTGTACTTGCCCGTGCCGATGCAGAGCAGCGTGTCGTGCGCGTCGGCGTCCTCGCGCCGCATGTAGTGGGCGTCGTTCGTGACGACCACGGGAAGGCCCAGCTCGTCGGCGAGCTCGAAGATCCCCTCGTTCACTTTCGCCTGGCCGGGGATCCCGTGGTCCTGCACCTCCAGGAAGTACCGGTCCGGGAAGGTGCGGGCGTACCACTCGGCCGTCTCCTTCGCCTCCTCGTAGCGGTCGCGCTCGAGAGAGCGGGCGACCTCGCTGGCCAGGCAGGCGCTCGTGACCACGAGCCCGTCGGCGCACTCCTCCAGGAGGTCGTGGTCGATCCGCGGTTTGTGGTAGAAGCCCTCGGTGAAACCGCGCGAAGAGAGCTTGATCAGGTTGTCGTAGCCCCGACGGTTCGCCGCCAGCACCACGAGATGGGCGTGGTTCGCCGGCGCCTCCGGCGGGCGCTCCTTCGTATGCCGGCTCCCGTACGCGACGTATGCTTCGAACCCGATGATCGGCTTGATGCCGCGCTTGCGGGCGCGCTCCTGGAACTCCCAGGCGCCGTGAAGGTTTCCGTGGTCGGTGATCGCCAGCGCGGGCATGTCGAGCTCGACCGCGCGGTCGATCAGCGCGTCTACCGGGTTCGCTCCGTCGAGGAGGGA
>CAZOEX010000496.1:0-1173 GCA_964578925.1 uncultured Gemmatimonadota bacterium
CAACTCGTCCCAGGTAGTTGAAGCTGACCTGTCCCCCGGCGAAGCGAGAAAGCACTGCGCGCGTGTCTTCGTTCAGGTAGCGCAGCAGTCCGTACCCGACGCCCTTGTCCGGGATCGCCAGAAGCTGTTCCTTCACTGCTTTGATCGCGCGTCCCGCCGAATCACCTCCGGCGAAAGCGTCACCCAGATCTACCTCGGAAAGATCGAGACTGATCGGGAAGGCAGCGGTGAACCAGCCAACGGTCCTTGACAGATCCGCGCCAGGAATCACGGCTTCTTCGCGACCGTGGCCCTCGAGTTGCAGCAAGGCAGACGTCGAGTCGATTCCGGCTCGGCGACGCCACTCGATCAGCGCGAGTGCCAGTCCAGCGAGCAGGCCGTCGTTGGCGCCGCCGTTGAAAACCTCCGGCAGCGTGGTCAACAGAGTCTCCGTCACCTGAGTGGGGACCGTCACGCTTATCCGCTGAACCGTTGCCGCAACGTCGACGGCAGAGTCGTACGCCCTCTTACCCAGCACCGGGTCCGGTGTCTGCAACACCTTCCGCCACGTATCCAGCTCGGCCACACGCGAATCCCGATGGGCCTCTTCGGACAAAGCACGAGCCCAGCGTCGCATCGACGTACCGGTCGGCTCGAGAGCAACATCCCCCGTCGCTCCGCTCGCCCCGGCCATCTGAGCCGCAGCCGACACCAGATCCGGAACGATGATTCGCCAGGAAACCCCGTCGACGATCAGGTGATGTGCAGCAATGATCAAGCGCCCGGTGCGAGTGGGACCGAAGTCGACCCACACGAACTGAACCATTACGCCGTCCGCCGGATTCAACCGGCCGAGAGCCTCGTCGAGGCCCTTGGAAGCCGTGAGAACAATTGTCGACTCGTCCGCAGCCGCGTCGACATCGACGCGGCTGAGCAGATCCTCGACGTCCACGGTTCCGGGCTCGGAGACCGACATCCCCCATCCGCGACCGTCGGAGATCAGCCGCGAGCGGAACATGTCGTGGTGGTCGACGACTGCGGCGAGTGTTCGCACGATGTCGGCTCGCTGCACTCCGAGTGGAAGCTCGAGAGTCATCGTCTGTGTGAATCGGTTGTAGCTGCCACCGCGCTCGACCATGAATCGTTCGATCGGCGTCAACGGCATCCAGCCGACTCCACCGCCCGGCAACTCCT
>CAZOEX010000497.1:0-1160 GCA_964578925.1 uncultured Gemmatimonadota bacterium
TCGACGAGATCGAGGAGTTCTTCGAGACGTACAAGAACCTCGAGGAGGGCAAGGAAGTCGAGACGCTGGGCTGGGAGGACAAGCAGGCCGCGATGGATGCCATCGAGCACGCACAGGACCTCTACGAGCAGAACTTCGCGTAACTCGGCACCAGTTCGTCCACCATCCGTTCTCCGCCTCCCGTTTTCGATCCGGGAGCGACGGCCCTCATGCGCTGTGGGCATATCGGATGCGCAGGAGGATTATTTATGCGTATGGATAATATTTAGTGTGACTAGCGGCAAGGTGTGGGTATGAGCGCGAAGCGCCGCCGAACGCCGTTCGGGATGCATCACCTCACCGTCGTCCCGCGGAACGCGGACGTCCGATCTGAGGACGCGGACGAGGACGACGAAGCGCACCCGGAGCGGGCGTGACGGGTCAGTCGACCAGTTCGTAGACGACCTCCACCGCCGCCGAGACGGATACCGGGTCCGGCTGGAGTGCCGTGGACTCGCAGCACCCGAGCGCGTCGTCCACGATGCTCCCCATCCCCGAACTGACCTCGCTGGTGGTGACACTGCGCACGTCGCCCACGGCCACGCCCTCTGCGGCCGCGACACGTTCGGCCTTCTCGCGTGCTCGCTCCGTCGCCGCCGCGAGCGCCTCGTCCTGCAGCGCCCGCCGTCGCGATTCGTGGACCGAGTGGTGGACCGCGGGGACCGTGGCGCCGGCTTCGGTCGCCCGGAGCACCACCGTCTCGACCGTCTCGGGCGTGCAGTCGACGCTGAACTCCTCGCTCGCGCCGTAGGGGAGGTCGGTGTCCGGTCCGAACGTGCCCGCCGAGTCCTGAACGTCCACACCCGTCCGCCGGACGTCCTCGTCGGCGACCACGTCGGCGAGTGACTCGTGGAGCGTGCTGGCGCTGTCACGGGCGTCACGGTGGGCCTCGGCCGCTGTCGTTCCCTCGCCTCGGACCCGCAGTTCCACACGGCTCAGCTCGGGCAGGGTGGTCCGTTCAGCGCTCGCGTCGGCCGTCAGCGTTCGGTCGGTCATGCATCCGGGCCATCGTGTCGGTAGAACATAACGTCTCGGACGTGTCGGACGGTGGGCAGACGGGAACCGACCGCCGTCACCGGGACGGGCAGGGCTCGCCGGTATCGGTGAGCAGTGGCCGTGCT
>CAZOEX010000498.1:0-1157 GCA_964578925.1 uncultured Gemmatimonadota bacterium
ACTCACAATAGGGCGCGTCTCCTGCCGAACGCAGCCCAAGAAAATGTTCAGGGAGGTCGACTGTAGTCCCTCCCCGAACGCTGAGGATCAATGGTGCGCCACCATCGCCGTTGGGCGAAATTCTCGTAAGAAGCGCTAGCAGCTGACGTGGACTTAGATTTTGGCGCGCTAGACGCGACGGCCATCGTGGCTGGGCAGCTGTAGCGCAACCCGTGATGCGACAGAAAGTCTGAGCGAGTGCAAATGGACAGGAAGGAATCAGCGATGGACGGACCTGCACGGATCCCTGCGATGGTCGCACTGTGTTTCGCGTTGCTCGTCCCGGGCGCATCCCCGGCGACGGCGCCGGCGAACGATACCGCTCCACCACCCGAGACGGAGTCAGCGATCCTCGACGACGTCTTCGACGACTTCCTGTCGGCGTATAACAGGCGGTCCTTCGGGGCGTTGCGGGAATTGTACGAGACGCGCTTCACGGCCGCGGCGCTGGAGGATCGGTTTTCCGGGCCCGCCGGAGCGGCGCGCGAGCGTCTCCGGCTCTACCATCACTACGGGCCGCTCGAGCGGGTGGCGATCGACTCCGCCGGCCCGGGACGAGTCTACTGGGCGCGGGGCACGGTCTCGGGCGGCTGGCTTGGCTTCGAGTGGGTGCCCACGGTGGCCGGCGAGCGGGTGGAACGGGCGATCCTCTGGCGTCTGACGCCGGGCCATCACGCGAAATTCCGGGCGCTGGGATCGGAGGTCGCTGCCGATTCGGTCGCGCGATACCTGGCGTCGATGGAGGACGCCGGTTTGTTCTCCGGCGTCGTACTCGTGGCCCAGGGCGACGAGGTGCTGCTCGAGGAGGCCTACGGGCTAGCCGATCGGGAGAATGACGTCGCCAATACGGTCGACACGCGGTTCAACATCGCGTCCGCCGGGAAGCTATTCACCGGGGTGGCACTGATGCAGCTCGCGGAGCGCGGACAGCTCGGCCTCGACGACCCGGTGACCGAGTACGTCCCCGAGTACCTGGCGGAAGTCGGCGCGCGCACGACCATTGGACATCTGCTCGAGCATACGTCGCAGATCGAGCTCGACGACATCCAGGCCTACCGGGAGGCGGCGCCGAAGGTCCCCACCTTGGAAGCGCTGATCGATCTGCAGATCCGCATCCT
>CAZOEX010000499.1:0-1146 GCA_964578925.1 uncultured Gemmatimonadota bacterium
GGGCCCTCATGGCGGCCGACAGCGCCATCATGCTCCTCGACAACCGGAAGGGCGTCGAGGCGCAGACCCGGAAGCTGTTCAGCGTCTGCCGGAAGCGGCGACTGCCGATCTTCACCTTCGTGAACAAGTGCGATCGCGTCGGCGAGGACCCGCTCAAGATCATCGACGACACGCAGAAGGACCTGGGCATCCGGGCGTTCGCCGCGGCGTGGCCGATCCGCAGCGGGGGGCGACTGGTGGGCGTGTACGACCGGCTGGGCGGCGAGGCGGTCTTCTACGAGCGGACCGAGGACCACGGCCAATCGATCCCGCCCACGCGGCGGGTGCCTCCGGACCACGACTACGTGGACGAGACGATCGGCGCCGAGGAAGCGGACCGGCTACGGGAGTCGATCGAGCTGCTCGAGATCGCCGGAGAGCAGCCCGACCCGGACGCCGTCGCGGCCGGCGAAGCGACCCCCGTGTTCTTCGGCAGCGCGCTCACCAACTACGGGGTCGACGTACTTCTCCGGCGCTTCCTCGAGGCCGCCCCGCCTCCGGCACCGCGAGAGAGCTCCGAGGGCATGGTGGATCCCGTCGAGGATCCGTTCTCGGGATTCGTCTTCAAGGTGCAGGCGAACATGGACCTGCGGCACCGCGACCGGGTCGCCTTCCTGCGCGTCTGTTCGGGCCAGTTCGAGCCCGGCGCGGAAGCGACGGTCTCCCGCACCGGCAAGACGATCCGCCTGGTGCAGCCGCAGGAGTTCCTGGCCCAGGATCGGGGCCACACCGAGAAGGAGGTCGTGGCCGGCGACGTCGTCGGCCTGCACGACCGGGGCAACCTCAGGGTCGGCGACACCGTGGCGCTCGGCAACTCGGTCGAGTACCCGGGGGTTCCCCGCTTCTCGCCCGAGCATTTCGCCCGGATCCGCCTCGAGGATCCGATGCGTCGGAAGCAGCTCGACCAGGGCCTGCGCCACCTGGCCGAAGAGGGGACAATCCTGCTTCTCTTGGCCGAGTCGCTGACCGGGCCGATCCCGATCGTCGGGGCGGTCGGCCGCCTGCAGTTCGACGTGCTCGTCGACCGGCTCGACCGCGAGTACAACGTCTCGATCGGCCTCGAGCCGCTACCCTTCCAGGTCGCTCGCTGGGTGACCGGCCCGGAGG
>CAZOEX010000500.1:0-1145 GCA_964578925.1 uncultured Gemmatimonadota bacterium
TTCGTCCTCGAGCAGGGCCGACAGATAGGCGTTGTTCAGCACCGCGGCCTCGGCGGTGGCGCGGATTCCCTCGCTGCCGAGCATCCGGATGTAGGTGTAGGCCCGGACGAGCACGCCGAAGTTGCCGTAGAACCCGTGGATCTTGCCAATCGAACCGGGGCGATCCCACTCCAGCTCGTACTCGACCTCCTGGCCGGGCCGGCGCACGACCTTCGGTACCGGCAGGTATTTCGCCAGGTGCTCCTTCACCGCCACGGGACCCGCGCCCGGCCCGCCGCCGCCGTGCGGAGTGCTGAAGGTCTTGTGCAGGTTGAAGTGGACGATGTCGTAGCCCATCTCGCCCGGCCGGGTCACGCCCATCAGCGCGTTCAGGTTCGCACCGTCCATGTACATCAGCCCGCCCGCCTCATGGACGAGCCGGGAGATCTCCTCGATGTCCGTCTCGAACTTGCCGAGCGTGTTCGGGTTGGTGAGCATCATCCCGGCGACGTTCTCGTCCAGAACCCCCCTCAGCGCCTCGAGGTCGACGCGGCCCTCGGAGTTCGAGCCGAATTCCACCGCCTCGAAGCCGGCCATCGCGGCAGTCGCCGGGTTGGTGCCGTGCGCGCTGTCCGGGAAAAGCACCTTCGTGCGGTGCGTCTCGCCACGCTCGGCGTGGTAGGCCCGCATGATCAGCACGCCCGTCATCTCGCCCTGTGCGCCGGCGGCTGGCTGCAGGGTGACCTCCTCCATGCCGGCCACTTCCTTGAGCACCTCCGCCAGCTCCCACATGAGCTGCAGCGCTCCCTGGGCGCTTTCGTGCGGCGTATAGGGATGCAGCCCCGCGAAGCCGGGCAGACGGGCCGTCGCCTCGTTCACCTTGGGATTGTACTTCATCGTGCAGGAGCCGAGGGGGTAGAGCGCCCGATCGACATGGTGGTTTTTGAGAGAGAGCTCCGTGTAGTGCCGAACGACCTCGCTCTCCGGCACTTCCGGCAGCGCGGGCTCTTCGTCTTCGGGCCGCAGGTGGGCCACGGGGATCAGGTCGTACAGCGGACGGGTTTCGACGTCCGGTCCGGGCACTCGCGTCCCCTGCCGGCCGGGCCGGGATTTCTCGAAGATCGTGGGCGTGTAGTCGCCCTTCAGCGGAAAGTGGGGCATGCCCC
>CAZOEX010000501.1:0-1124 GCA_964578925.1 uncultured Gemmatimonadota bacterium
ACGGCAGACGCGACTCGTCCAGGTCCGCCGGAAGGGCGGGGAAGTAGAGCTCGCGCAGCGCGTCCCGCACCATCTCGTTCGGATCACGCCCCGGATCCGCTATCTGCGCCTCGAGGTCGTCCAGCCATTCCTCGTACACGGCCGCCTCCTCGTCCGAGACGTCGAGGGGACGTAGCGGTAGATGTGTCATCATGTGCCTCCCTCACCTTGCCCCGACCCGGCTGGCCGGGTAGCCTGTATGTCGATCGCCTGATTGAGACTGATTATCAATTTCATTTCAGCAGGATTCCAATCACCCATGCATCGTCGTGCGCCCGCAGGCTGCAGACCGGGAGGCGGATCGCGTTCCGCGGATCACGCCGTCCGTCGGCACGGCCCGCCGATCGGCGTCTGTCTCGGCCTCGCCGTCCTCGTCGGCCCGGCGGTGTTCGCGCCGCAGGACCTGCCCGGCGACACCATCCCTTCGGCAATGGTGGAGACCACCGATCCGCCCTGCAATGCGGCGCTGGTCGAACGCACCGCCTGGTTGATGGGAACGACGCTCAGGGCGCGAGTCTGCGCGGTGACGCGTGCGGAAGGCGTCGAGGCCATCGACCGGGCGTTCTCGCGGGTCCGCGCCCTGGAGGCGCGGCTCAGCACGTGGCGGGCCGACTCCGAGCTGTCGCGTCTCAACAACGCGCCTCCCGGGCGATGGGTTCCCCTTTCCGCCGCGACGGCGGCTCTCCTGGCGGAGGTGCGCGACTGGACCGCAAAGACGAGCCGCGCCTTCGATCCGGCCGTGGGGGCCGCGATCGACGCGTGGGGGATGCGCGGCGCGGGCCGGCGGCCGTCGCCGACGGAGATGGAGGCCGCGCGGGCGACGACGGGCCCCGACGCCTGGGAGCTCGCGTCCGGGGACGGCCACGGCCGGGACACGGTACGAGCGCGGCGAGCAGCGGGCGTACGCCTCGATGCCGGCGCATTCGGAAAGGGCGCCGCGCTTCGCTCGGCCGCGGCCGAACTCCGGTCGGCGGGCCTTCGGTGGGCGCTGCTCGACTTCGGCGGACAACTCACCCTGTGGAGTCGCGATCCGGGCGACCGCTGGTCGATCGGCGTCGCGGACCCCGAACGGCGCGATCGGACCA
>CAZOEX010000502.1:0-1123 GCA_964578925.1 uncultured Gemmatimonadota bacterium
CTTTGGGCCAGTTGCACCTCGTACTCGGCGCGCTGCAAACGCAGTTTCCACTGAGAACGTGTTTTGAAATTCATGTTTGATCCTTGGCCAGCCTTTTTAACATGAGGCTGATCATGGCGATGTAGGTGATCGCTTCGCTAGAGGCTTCGGTTTTTTCGTAATCTTTGCTTTGGCGACGGTAACGTGCCAGCCAGGCAAAGGTGCGTTCCACGATCCATCGCTTGGGGAGGACGACGAATCCTTTGACGCCCACCGGTCGCAAGACCGTTTGCAGCACCCATCCGAAAGTTTGCTGGACCCACTGCGGTAATCCCGAGCGGCCATAGGCCGAGTCGCCGAAGATGACCTTGAGCCGACGATACTGCTCGCCCAGTCTGTCCATAACCCATTCCGCGCCAGTTTGATCTTGGATGCCCGCGCTATGCACAACCACGGCCAGCAGCATTCCCAGCGTATCCACGGCGATGTGCCTTTTGCGCCCGGTGATTCTCTTGCCCGCATCGTAACCTCGTTCTTCTCCCCCTTCCGCCGTGCGAACCGACTGGCTGTCCACAATGCCCGCGGTGGGGGTCGGTTTCTTGCCCTCCCTTTTGCGCACTTTTTCTCGCAGACGGTCGTGAATCCGTCGCCAAGTGCCGTCATCTCGCCATTTGCGAAATACTCCGTAAACCGTGTTCCAGTTGGGATAGGACTTGGGCAGCATTCTCCACTGGCAACCGGTCCGCACCAGAAACAGAATCGCATTGATAATTCGTCGGCGATCGATGGGGCGACGGCCTCGCCGTGCCGGCTTGGGCAGCAGTTGGCGAATCGATTGCCATTGCCGGTCCGTCAAATCGCTCGAATACTTGATCTCCGTTCTCATGCTACGGCTCCTTCCTAAAGGCTGTGAACCAAAAGAGGGAGCCGTAGCTGTTTTCGCTCAATCAGGCAATTTCAAAACACGTTCTTAGCTACTGTTCAAGTCAACAATCGTCGATTTGGCGACACTCTTGTTGACTCGCATGTTGACCAGCACCATTCGTGGCCGTCGTCCTCCATTCCTTTCAACCCGACGGTTGATAGTCGGTTCCATTAGCCAAGGGGATTCTCGATGCGGTTCGTTTCTTGTCGTTTCGTTCTT
>CAZOEX010000503.1:0-1123 GCA_964578925.1 uncultured Gemmatimonadota bacterium
GGGCCCACGACGCCCTCTCCTTCTTCGTCGGCGGCGACAACGTCATCGCCGTCTGCCCGGACATCACGGCCGAGGAGTACGCCGACGCGTGTGAACACGTCCGCGAGGCGGTGGGCGTGGACCTGAAGGTGGGTGTCGGGTCGGCACGGACCGCGCAGGACGCGGGGATGGCCGCGAAACACGCGCTCGAACGCTGTCGGCACGACGGCACGACCGTCGAGTTCGACGACTAGAAATCTCGAACTGCCACGTAGGCCCGCACGGCTCATAAGGCTGCCGCAGGTAGCTTTTAGCCCGATAGTGACAATGTGTCTCACATGAACGCAGACGTCACAGTGCGGGACGTGATGAGCCACGAGTTCGTGGGGGTGAGCGAGTCGGACGACGTCCGCTCCACGGCGGCACTGATGCTCGATGAGGAGGTCGACTGTGTGGTCGTCCTCCGCGGCGCAGAGCCCGTGGGGCTGCTGACCGAACGGGAGGTGCTCTCGGTCATCGCGGACGGGGATACCCCCGAAGAGACCACCGTCGGGACGGTGATGCGCGAGCGTGGGGAGTCCATCGAGCCGACCGCCGGACTCGACGCCGCGCTCGACATCATGGCGACGGCCGACGCCCGACGACTCCTGGTGGACGATGGCGAGCTCCGTGGGCTGTTGACCGAGCACGACCTGCTGACGGCGACGGCGCTGGAGCGGTACGAGGAGCCTGAGGAACGCGAACGGGCAGCCCTGAACGGGACCGAGCCACCGTACGCCGCGGCGACGTTCGACGAGAACACCGAACCGGACCTCGCCGTCTCCGACCAGAGCATCTGTCAGGAGTGTGGCGCGCTCGCGCGCGACCTGGTGGAGGCCGACGGACAGATGCTCTGTGCCGACTGTCGTGACGTGTGACGTTCCGGAGGGACAGAACCGTACACTTCCGGGTAGAACCGGGCATTAGTGTGGAGGTTGTGGCGAGAACGTCTGACGTATCGAGTCACCTTTATAAGATGCGGGGGTAAATGCATGTTTGGTATGCCAAGAAAACCCACTCGCCGTGACGCCCTGAAGGGCGCTGCAGCGGCAGGTACGATCGGACTCGCGGGCTGTCTGGACAGCATCACGGGCGGCGGCGGCGG
>CAZOEX010000504.1:0-1118 GCA_964578925.1 uncultured Gemmatimonadota bacterium
ATGGCGCTGGCGTTCCTCACGTTCCTGCACGTGCTCTTCGCCCTCGCGTTCGGCCTGGACTTCGAGCGGTACTGGTCGGAGTCGGCCGTGGAGGGCATCGAGAACGCCGAGCAGATCATGCGCCTCGGGCTGGTGATCGGGCTTCCGCTCGCCGGCGCCGTCTTCACCTCCGTCCAGGCTACGTTCCTCCGCCGCTCCAACATCGATCTTCGGACCTGGATTCTCGCGGGCCCGATCGGCTTCGTCCTTCCCGCGATCGTGATCTGGCCGTTCACGGCGGTCTGGGGCGACATACCGGGACCCGTCGAGCCGTTCACGATCGTCGCGGGAGGGCTCGTCGGAACAGCGGTCCTCCAGTGGCTGGGCCTTCGCCGCCGGGGCATGGCGTCGAAGCGGTGGCTCATCCTCTGGTGCGTCGGCCTGCCACTGGGAATGATCGCATTCATGCTCGCGTATCTTTTCCTCGATACCGTGCTCTCGATCGGATGGGCCGGTGAGGTCGCGTTGATCGGCTTCGCGATCGGCGGTTGTGCCGCGGCGGTGAGCGGGAGATCCCTGCTCGGAGCGGTTCGTCCCGCGCGGTCCGGCGGGACATAGCGTCGACCATTCGACGATGGCACGCGGTTCGGCATCTCGTTCCATCACGTTTCGAATGCCGACCTCGGGCGTCGCAATCCGGGTGCGGAGACCCTCGGTCTGACCATGACGATTCCTCTCCGGAGATAGACGTCCATCACGGCCGAGGTTCCCGCCGGAGGGCTCCGTTGCGGACCGCGACGTGCATACGGACTTTACGCTTCGACGGCCGAAGGTCGACGGAAGGGGCAGGTGGTTCTGCGCTCCCGCCGTCGTGAAACGCGACACCCCGAAGGACGGAGCTTGTGATGACACGACGTTCTCGGCCGAAACACCCGCGCCGGTGAGCGAGGAGACGCCGGAACGCGAGCCGCCGCCGGACTCCGGGAGCACCGATACGAACGGGGCCCGGGCCGCTTCCGGCGCCCCGTCGGCGGGTTGGGCCGTCGGCGACCGCTTTTCCTGGCAGGAGATCCAGCAACGACTTCTGGCCAGCGCCGCCGAGGAGATCGACAGCAGCCGGCGCGAGCTCTTTTTCAGCG
>CAZOEX010000505.1:0-1111 GCA_964578925.1 uncultured Gemmatimonadota bacterium
GTCATGCAGGAGCATTCGACCTGGCGGGATCGGCATTTGATGCCCGGCGACAAACTGTTCATGGAGCTGTCGGGTGCCAGCGCCCGTTACCACGCGCCTCTGACCCGCATGGGATACGTGGCGAGGGCAGAACCTGGAGCCGAGAAGGCACAAGCCCTGGCAGTGGAGGCGTTCGAAGCCGCCCTCGCTGCTCTCCGGCCGGGAGTGGAGACGGGGTCCGTGTACGACGCATGGCAGCAGACCGTCGACGCGGGTCTGGGACACGATCGGCTCCGACGACACCACTGCGGGTACTCGGTGGGGATCGGGTTTCCGCCCAGTTGGGTGGGCAGTTCGACGGTCCTCGGCATACGTCCCGGCGGCAAGGTCCCGGTCGAGGCGGGGATGACGTTCCATCTCCTCTCCTGGATCACCGACGAAGACGTCGGCGACTACTTCGTGTCGGACACGGTGATAGTTGGGGAGGATCGGACCGAGGTCGTCACCACGACACCCCGTCGTCTCGTGCTCGACTGAATCTTCGATATAGGGTGGCGTTACGGTCGACGACAGGAGGACTCATGAAGATCGTCGTGCCCCTCGATCTCTCCGAGGTGGCCGAGAAGGCAATCGAGCCCGCGGCGGACATCGCACGCGGCGTGGGAGACCAGCTCTTGCTGGTGACCGTTGGCGCGGTGAGGCTTCGCCACGATCTCAAGAGTCATGCCGAGTCGGAGGGCACCGAGGTGCCTGAGTTGATCGGACAGTATCTCGAGAGCACGGCTTCGGATCTGAGCGACATCGACGTCTCGTGCCAGCTGATCAAGGGGGAGACGGCCGCAGGCGCACTCGTCGACTTCGCCGACGAGCAGGACGACCTGCGCATGATCGTCATGGCCACTCACGGGCGGACCGGTTTCGAGAGATGGCGTCTCGGCAATGTGACTGACAAGGTGGTTCGCCATTCCACCAAGCCGGTGCTGGTCATACCGACCCGTAAGAAGGGGTAAGGCGCTTCTCGAGGCTCTGAGTTCCATATATGAGCCACAGAACCTGAGGTTGCAGATCCGCCGACATTATTACGGCGCCTGGTTGGAGGACTCCCAGGCCAGGGGGCCGTTGGCAGTCGGGT
>CAZOEX010000506.1:0-1111 GCA_964578925.1 uncultured Gemmatimonadota bacterium
AGCAATAATTTGTACAGGATTCGACTCTAGGATCTAAAATTTATAAAAGCTTAAAACTCTTCTGAAAGAAACCTTATTAAGAATATTTCTTAAGGGCATTAGTCATCTGACGGAGTAAAATTCATTAAAATATGAACGATTTTTTTGACCATTTCATCAGATGACAGATGTCTGTAATTGAATTTGAATTCTTGTTCTTTGACATAATATATCAGGTTATGATTGGCAACGCCATGATGTTTGATAAGGCGCTCTTTGAGATAGCCCCAGAATCCTTCGATACCGTTTATGTGAATGTCTCCTTCTCGGACATATTCATTTTCACCATGGTCTATCGTTTTATGAGTGTAGCCTTTTGTATCGAGTCCCTGGTAACTTCCCCACGTATCCGAATATACAGCGCTCTCTAGCTCGACTTTTCCCCGTATGATATCTTGAAGTGTTTTCTTGCCTGCATCCTGAACAAACTCAATGTAGACTTTGCCTTCTCTCTGATACATACCAAACACCGGCTGAAGCAATACTTTGGCTCCACGACCCCTCCTTACAAGCCCCATGCGCTTTAGATACTCTCTTTTGTGCTTCTTCCTGTTCTTAAACTTGGGTCCTATGTATGTCTCATCAACCTCCACCGTACCGATGAGCTTTTCCATCTCGGCTTCTTCATAATCGCAGATCGCTTCTCTTATCGTAGCAAATATGCGGTGAATAAATCTCTGATCTCCATGAACCTCCTCCGCCACCCTGTGTGGTGTAAAATCATAGACAAACCACCAGATCAACTCAAACCACTGATCGAGTGAAAGAGTGTGAGAATTTAAATATGTGTCTGTTCTTAAACTAAAACGTTTATGACACCTCACGCATTCTAAACGCCCATCTGAGAGCTTCCAGAGCTTACGATACGAGCATCTGATGCAATGCTTTCTACCACCAAATCTAGCGTGCCAAAAAATACCCCTGATTTCTGACACGGTAAAATTTAAAGAAAGTCGCTTTATCATTAGTCATTTCCAGTATACTCTACTCCGTCAAATGACTAATGCCCTTAATTTTCACTTATCAGCTTTCTTGGGTGCGTTTTATTCCGATAGCCGAAATCGGTAGGCAA
>CAZOEX010000507.1:0-1106 GCA_964578925.1 uncultured Gemmatimonadota bacterium
CGACGGGCGGCTGTACGTGGAGGGAAGCCCGGAGGAGATCCGCACGTCGGACGACCCGTTCGTTCGGGCCTTCCTGGACAGCCGCGCCGATCTCTGGCCGGGAGAGGCGCGGGCGGGCACGGCGGGTACCGCGGGGGGTGCGGCGTGAAGCAGCGGAACGAGGTTCTCACCGGTCTCTTCGTGGTGCTCGGCATCGGGGCCGTCGCGGCCAGCGCTCTCTGGCTCTCCGGCGGGCGCTGGAGCGGGCAGGGAACCGTGATCACCGCGGCCTTCCAGTCGGTCGGGCAGCTGAAGACCGGCAACCCGGTCACCTACCGGGGCGTGCCGGTCGGGACGGTGGAGGCCGTGCGCTTCACCGACGCCGGCCCCGTGGCCGTCGAGATGCGGCTCCGGCCCGACGTGCCCCTTCCCGAAGATCCCGTGGCTCTGCTGCAGGCCTCCTCGCTCTTCGGTGACTGGCAGGCCGCGCTCTACCCGGCCGCCGAGCGTCCGGACCTGGCCGCGGACACCGCCCGCCTCCCGGAGGGAATGATCCCCGGCCGCAGCCTGGCGGAGTTCTCGGCCCTCAGCGAGCACACCTCCGAGATCGCCGGCAACTTGAGCGGCCTCACCGAACGCCTCGAGCTGGCGGTGAACGACTCGACCGCCGCCCAGGTGGCCGGCTCGATCCGCAACGTGAACCGGGCGACCGAGGAGTTGCTCGGACTGCTCCGCGACCAGCGGGCCGCGCTCGACCAGGTTTCGACCGACGTCTCCGAGGCGGGAACCACGATCCAGGACGCGTCCGTGGCCCTGCAGACGACCCTCGCACGGCTCGACTCCGCCACGGCCGACGGCCGTCTCGACCGGATCTTCGCGGACGCCGAGACCACGACGGCCAACCTGCGCGAGGTGAGCGCCGAGTGGCGGTCCGCCGGCGAGCAGCTCCACGAAACGCTGGCGCGCGCCGACAGCACCCTGGCGCAGGCGAACGACGCGCTCGAGCGGATCAACCGGGGCGAGGGCACCCTCGGCCTGCTCGCCTCCGATACGGTGCTGTACGAGAACACCGCCGCCACGATCGGCGAGCTGCGCGCCCTGCTGACGGATCTCAAGCAGAATCCGGG
>CAZOEX010000508.1:0-1104 GCA_964578925.1 uncultured Gemmatimonadota bacterium
CTGCCGGAGTTTCCTGAGTTTGAGTGATGCCAGGATCATGTTCAGGGAGATGTGGACCGACCACGACGACTGCGTCCAGATGCGCCGTCGCTGAAAGCGCGATGTCGAGGAGCCTGCGGCCGTGAACGAGCAGGCCGGGTTTGTCGACACCACCCATTCGGGTCCCGCGACCACCCGCCAGAATGAGGGCGGCGGTCGGCGGCGTGACGGTCATACCTCCATGCTGCCCCATCGCCCGCGTCACGACGACCGGTGACACGTGACTCAGAAGTGATACCGAGCTTTCTTCAGGTCGATCCGAACGTCCTTGATCGGCACGCCTTCGAGTTCGAGCTTGGCGATCTGACGATGAGCCAGGTGCGCCGACGGTTTGCCGGAGGCGCCGAGAACCCGATGCCACGGCAGGTCGGCAGAGTCCGTTCGCATGATCCAACCGACCGTGCGAGCACTGGAAAGTCCTGCAGCATCAGCGATATCGCCGTATGTCGCCACGAAACCGGCCGGAATCGACGCGATGAGGCGCCGTACCTCTTCGATCTGCTCTTCGGTGGTGGCTGCCATGTCGGTTCCTTCAGAGCATGCTGCGAACGAGGGCGGCGACTTCGTCGGCCCGTACGTGCGGGACCATGTGGTCACAGTCGAATTCGACACCGGTCAGATTTTCACCGAGGTGCTCGGTGAGCGCTGCCCGGAACTCGTCGGTGACGTACGGCGGTTGGACCTTCATCGCCTGAACCAGCACGGTGGGCATCGACGACGGAGGCAGCACGATCGGGCGAGCGAGTTCGCCCCACCCGGTCACGATCGCGGGCGTGGACAGGCGCCAGTTGACGCGTCCGTTGTCCAGTTCGATCAGGTGTTCCGCCATCTCGACGTCGAGGTCCTGGGTGGGAACCTCACCCCACGAGCCGTGAATCTTCTCGGAGTAGGCCTCTGCCGCATCGGTGTAATCCGGTGAGCCGATTGTGAGTTCGGCCACTTCCTGCATGAAAGTCGGATCCAACCCGATCGCCGGGTCGAGCAGGACGAGCCCACGAATGCGTTCCGGTGCGGTGGCCGCGAGGTGCCGTGGGGTGGCGTGGGCGGGGTCACGATCGCCGCCGA
>CAZOEX010000509.1:0-1098 GCA_964578925.1 uncultured Gemmatimonadota bacterium
AGCACCTCGGCCCGTGAGATCGGTCGTTCGCTGAGCACGCAGATGTCGAGCGGATCCAGGTCGCCGCCCTCCACGTCCTGCATGAGCTCGGCCACTCGCTCGCCGGCGTAGGTGCGCGGGATGAACCCGTACAGCGCCGGGGGCAGCGACGACGTGCGCTGGGCCCGGTCGACGCGCAGGTACCCCGTTTCCTTGTCCACCTCGTACTTCACGAGGTCGAAGGGCGTGATCTCGATGAATACCTGGAGCTCGGACGGCGGATCGGGTCCGGGGTCGAGGCCGTGCCAGGGATGCGGCCGCCACTTGGCGTAGCTGGAGTTCATCTCGTTCCTCGGTTCGTCAGGCGCCCGGGGCGGGGTGGTCGAGCGAGCTCACGTCGCGTGCGATCCGCCAGCCCTCGTCCTCGCGACGGAGGATGCCGACGTGCATGCCGGGAAGCTTCACCCTGTCGCCGCCCTGCTTCGCCCGGAGCTCGATCTCCTCCCGGATCCGGGCGAATGCCCAGTCCTTCCCGACGCCGACCTCCTCGACGGAATAATCCACCCGTTCCGTGAAGCGCGCGTGGAATGCCTCGAGGCTACGGCGCAGGGACTCCTTCCCGTGAATCGCCGGCGACGCGGGCCCCTTGAGCACCACGTCGTCGGTGACCAGGGCCAGGAAGCCATCGACGTCCCCGTCCTCCATCGCGGCGAACCATCGGGAGTAGAGCTCTCGAATGTCGTCACGGTCTTCGTCGACGGGCATCGGCTCGGGCGGAGTCAGCAGGTCGAGTGAAAGAGGCCGCCGACCGCCTCGTGCTCCCGTACCTCGTTGTAGACACGAGCCGCTTTCTCGGTCTGCAGGACGTGGACGTCGATCCCCCGGGATTCGAGCATGTCGAGCGTCTCCGGCTTGACGCGAAGCCGCTCGTTGATGCCGCGAGACAGAACGACCGTCGTAACGCCCGCGTCGAGAAGCTCGGCGACGTCCGCCGGCTGGATCCCGGGGTCGTGGTGCGTTCCGGTCTCCGTCCAGTCCCATTCCCGCGCGTGGCCCGGGTAGAGCTTCGCGTCCTTGAACGACCGGCCGTCCTCGAGCTCCAGCCGGCCCCACGAGAGC
>CAZOEX010000510.1:0-1090 GCA_964578925.1 uncultured Gemmatimonadota bacterium
ATGCCAACATCAACCTGTTGTGGCTGAAGGAAGGGCATCCGCTGAGACCCTAGTTCTAAGTCGCAGGATGGTTGTTCACCGGATCCCGACGTGTAAGCTGGAGGTGTTATGAAGCCTTCAGGACTCACACGTCGGGAGGACCCGGTGAACGTGCACAAAAATGCGAAGTTGGCGCCCGCAGGGCGAGCCCTGCTGGTCGAGCGGATCGAGTCGGGAGAGAAGGCCGATGTCGTGGCCCAGGAGATGGGAGTGAGCCGGCGAACGGCCTACAAGTGGTTGAAGCGCTATCGGGAAGAGGGAGAAGCGGGCCTTCAGGACCGGAGCTCGCGGCGCCACCGCTACCCGAATCGAACCCCGCGGTATCGGCGCCGTCAGATCGAGCGGCTGCGCCGGAAGCGATGGAGCGGCCCCCGGATCGCCGATCATCTGCAGATGCCGCTCTCGACGGTGACGGCCGAGATCCGGCGGCTGGGCCTGAACCGGCTCTCGAAGCTGGCGCCTCCGGATCCGGTCGTACGGTACGAGCGCTCGCGGCCGGGCTCGCTGCTCCACATGGACATCAAGAAGCTGGCACGAATTGGTCGTGTCGGGCACCGCATTCACGGCGACCGAACGACCCGGGTCCGAGGCATCGGCTGGGAGTTCTACCACGCGGCAATCGATGATGCGACACGACTGGCTTACGGCGAGGTGCTTCCGAGCGAGCGGAAGGAGGACGTGGTGGCATTCCTGAAGCGCGTCGTCGCGTTCTTCGAGCGCCAGGGGGTGACGATCAGCCAGCTCATGACCGACAACGGCCCGGCGTACCGATCGAAGCTGGTGCGGCGCACCCTCGAGGCGCTCGGAATCCGCCACATCTTCACCCGACCCTACACGCCGAAGACCAATGGGAAAGTGGAACGCTTCATCCGGACGTCCGCCGAAGAATGGGCCTACGGCCGTGCCTATCCCCACTCCTCCGTGCGGACGAAGGCCCTGCGGCCCTGGCTGGACTACTACAACCTGACCCGGCGGCACGCCGGGATCGGACGTCGCACACCCTTCCAGCGCCTCGTCAAGCTCCGGGTGAACAACGTCCTTGCGACGCACA
>CAZOEX010000511.1:0-1079 GCA_964578925.1 uncultured Gemmatimonadota bacterium
TCGTGGTCGGGAAGATCGTCCCGTACCTCGTCCTCGCCTTCGTCAACGTGCTCACTGCCTTCGCCGCGGCCTGGATCGTCTTCCAGGTCCCCTTCCGCGGCAGCCTGGCGCTCCTGCTGGCCGAGAGCGTGCTGTTCATCGCCGTATCGCTGGCGCTCGGGGTGTTCATCTCGACCCGCGTCGACTCGCAACGCGCCGCGATGCTCGGCGCCATCGCGGGGCTGCTCCTGCCGAGCACCCTCCTGTCCGGTATGATCTTCCCGATCGCCAGCATGCCGGACTGGCTCCAGCCCGTGACGAACGTGGTGCCGGCCACATGGTTCATCGAGGTGGCGCGCGGGATCATGCTCAAGGGCGTGGGGCTCGAGTTCCTCTGGCAGGAGACCGCAATCCTCCTGCTGATGACGGTCGTCCTCACCGTCGCGAGCGTCCGCGGCATGAACCCGCGGCTCGGCTGATGCGCGCGTCACGACTTCGAGCGGTCGCGAGTCCGTGGCTTCGATGGCTCCGGACCGTCGGCTTTCTGCTCGCGAAGGAGTTCCGGCAGATCGCGCGCGACCGCGTGATGCCGATACAGATCGTGGCGATTCCGCTGATTCAGCTCCTCGTCCTGGCCAACGCGGCCACGTTCGAGATCCGTTCCAGCGAGCTCTTCGTCGTGGACGAGTCGCGCAGCCCCGCCTCCCGCGCGCTCTCCCGCGACTTCACCGTCTCGGGCTACTTCGATCTGTCGGGAACGTCGGGCGCGATGGCCCCCGCCGATCGCGCGATGCTGGCAGGCGAGGTCGACGTCATCCTGCGGATTCCGCGCGACTTCGATGCGCGCGTCCGCGGTGCCGACGCGGAGCCGGCCCGCGTTCAGGTGCTGCTCTCCGGCGAGGACGGGGCGGCCGCCGGGATCATCGGGAACTACGCGCGGGAGATCATCGCGGGGTTCACGGATGCCACGACAATGGCGGGATGGGGGCGCACCGGCGCGGGGACGGCGGAAGGCGGGTCCGCCGCGATCGAGATCCGCAGCCGTGGCTGGTTCAACGAGACGCTCGAATACGAGCAGCACATGGTGCCCGGCATCCTGG
>CAZOEX010000512.1:0-1078 GCA_964578925.1 uncultured Gemmatimonadota bacterium
GCCGGGGCGCCGGCGATCATGAACGGGGTCGCCAGCATCGTGATGACGGCCGTGCCGAGGAAGATCTGGTTCTCCGCGGGCGAGAGCAGCCCGAGCGGCAGGGCGACGCCCGCCAGGACGAAGGAAAACTCCCCGATCTGCGCCAGGCCGATTCCGGCCATCAGGCTGACCTGCAGCGGCCGCCGGAGGGTCATTGCCGCCCCGGTCGTCACCACGGCCTTGATCAGCACGACGGCGGCCACCGCCGCGGCAACGGGCAGCGGGTTCTCCATCAGCCCGCCCACGTCCAGCAGCATCCCGACGGAGATGAAGAAGATGCCGCTGAAGGTGTCCCGGAAAGGCAACACGTCCGACATGGCCTGGGAGCCGTAGTCGGACTCCGAGATGATGAGGCCGGCCAGGAAGGCCCCGAGCGCGAGAGAGAGACCGAAGCGGGCGGTGAGGAGCGCCGCGCCGAGTCCGAACAGCATGATCGCCAGCGTGAACAGCTCGCGGGCTTCCAGTCGAGCGAGGTGCTTCAGAAGCCAGGGAACGACGTAGCGACCGCTCAGCAGTAGTCCCGCCACGACGACGAGGCTGACGGCGAGCGTCGTCGCGATGCCGGTGGCGGTCGCGTCCGTGCCCCCCAGGGTGCGGACCAGCAGCATCAGCGCGACGATCGCCAGGTCCTGGAAGATCAATATTCCGACCGCGATGCGGCCGTGCGGGCTGTCGAGCGCATCGCGATCCCCGTATACGCGCAGCACGACGGCGGTGGAGGAGAGCGAGACCAGGGCGCCGACTACGATCGCCTTCTCGACGGACAGGCCCAGCGTCACGACGAGGAGGGCCACGACCGCCAGCGTGCCGACAACCTGGACGGCGCCCGCCTTCACGATCGACGGGCCGAGCGCGATGATCCGGTTGAGCGACAGCTCGAGCCCGATGACGAAGAGCAGCAGGATGACGCCGATCTCGGCGAGGTGTCGCACGGCTTCGAGGTCGTGGATGAGGGCCAGGGCGTGCGGCCCTATGAGTATCCCTGTGGCCAGGAAGCCGACGACCGAGGGGATTCGAAGCCGGTGCGCGAGGGCGACGA
>CAZOEX010000513.1:0-1073 GCA_964578925.1 uncultured Gemmatimonadota bacterium
CCGAGACCGGGCTGCACGACAGGGCGGTCAAAGAGATCAAGGGCGCTCTGGAGGATGCCGGGGTGGCGAACGAGAAGCTGGGTGTCGACCTGGCCGAGACCGGTGTCTTCCTGGCACTCCAGGACGCCGGCCTGCGGGTGGTCGACGGCCAGCAGGCGATGATGCGAGCCCGGGAGATCAAGAACGACGACGAGATCACCCTCCTCACTCAGGCCTGTGCCATGGTCGACGGCGTCTATCAGGACATCTTCGAGATGCTCAAGCCGGGGGTACGTGAGTCGGACGTCGTGGGCATGGCCCATGCCCGTCTGTTCGAGATGGGCTCGGAGTTCGTCGAGGCCATCAACTCGATTGCCGGTGAGAGGTGCAGCCCCCATCCGCACGTCTTCAGCGATCGGCTGCTTCGTCCCGGAGATCAGGCCTACTTCGACATCATCCACGTCTTCAACGGCTACCGGACCTGTTACTACCGCACGTTCGCCGTGGGACGGGCCAGCCAGGCCCACCACGACGCCTTCAAGCAGTGCCGGGAGTGGATGGATGCGGCGATCGACCTGGTCAAGCCGGGCACGACCACCGACCAGATAGCCAAAGTCTGGCCCGAGGCACACGAGTTCGGGTTCGAAGACGAGATGGACGCCTTCGGTCTCCAGTTCGGCCACGGCGTGGGTGTCGGTCTCCACGAGCGCCCGATCATCAGCCGGCTCAATTCCCTCGAAACCCCGGTAGAGATCGAGGAAGGGATGCTCTTCGCGCTCGAGACCTACGCTCCCGCGGCAGATGGCCGTTCGGCGGCGCGGATCGAGGAGGAGGTCGTCGTCACTGCCGATGGGTGCGAGGTCATCACCCTGTTCCCTTGCGAGGAGTTGATGGTGGCCAATGAGTACTGATCGTGTTCTTCATGACTATGCGTTGAGGGAGCCGCGGCTTCCTGGGCCGGTGGACACTTCGCTGGCGGAGGCGGATATCGACATGGATGTCCGTTTGGGCATGTATCGGTTGTTGCAGGAGCTGCGTCAGTTCGAGAAGCGGGCTTATGACTTGTTCATGCAGAACCTGGTGAAGGGGACGAG
>CAZOEX010000514.1:0-1068 GCA_964578925.1 uncultured Gemmatimonadota bacterium
ACTGCCAGCGCTCGTACGCCTCCCGGTCGCCGTAGAGGTCGACGAGCACGTCCTGGACGACCTCGCAGGTGCTCTCGTCGGCGTCGTCCTCGACCGCGGCGGCCAGCCGCTCGTCCACGTCGGAGAGGAACGCGTCCAGCCCCGCTTCCGCCTCGGCGGGGAGGGAAACGTGCCGTTTCGTCATGGCCCCCCCTACTGGCCCCCGGATGATGAGGGTTTCCGTCGCGGCACCGTTACGCCGCAGTAACCCGGTTACACGAGTGTTACGCTGTTCCTTCGGCCGTCGACGCGAGCACTGGTCGCGGTCGCGTCGACAACCCGAAACCGAGTGACCTTTCTCGCGTGCCCCTGTGGCACTGGGTATGAACGAGGCATCGCCCGGAGTGCCGGCCTACCGGACGTCCGCGTGGACCCGCGAGCAGGCTGCCGGGCTCCACCGCCGCGACGACGTCGTCGTGCCGGTCATCTACCCACCGGAACGCCGGCTCGACCCCGACCTCCACGTCTGGGACACCTGGCTGGTGCGCGACCGCGACGGGGCCATCGCCGACGTGGGTGGCTACCGGGTCATCGTCGCGCTCACTGCGCCGAGCGACCTGCTCCCCGGCAAGCGACACGACGTCGCCACCCTCCGGTACTTCTACTCCGCGGACGGCCGCGAGTGGGAGACCGGCGGCCGCGTGTTCCCGGAGACGGAGCCGCTCGGCCAGCGGCAGTGGGCCGGCAGCAGCGTCCGGTTCGCGGACGGCGAGGAGGAGGAGGTCGTCGTCTACTACACCGCCGCCGGCGACGAGACGCACGACGAGTTGACGTACGACCAGCGCATCGCCGCCGCGACCGGCGGCACCATCCGCGCCGACCCCGACGGCGTCCACGTCGAGGGACCGTTCGACCACGAGGTGATCTTGCGGCCCGACGGCGACCGCTACGAGACCGAGGCGCAGTCTCGCGGGATGACCTACACCTTCCGCGACCCGTGGTACTGGGAGGACCCCCAGACGGGCGAGGCGTACCTCCTCATCGAGGGGAACACGCCGGTCCCCGAGGGCTCTGAGGCCTGCGCCGGCG
>CAZOEX010000515.1:0-1064 GCA_964578925.1 uncultured Gemmatimonadota bacterium
TGACCATCGAGCTGCTGTCCGACGCGTTCGACGCCTTCCTCTACGTCGCCGGGCCCGGTCTCCCGGAGCCCCTGACCGACGACGACGGAGCAGGCGACCTGAACTCGAGTGTAACGTTGACCTTCCCCGAGGCCGGAAGCTACCGGGTCATCGCGAGCGCGCTCGGTGGGAGCGCCACCGGTCCCTATACATTGCGAGCCACGGCCCGCTGACCGTCTCAGCCCACGACGCTTCAGCCGGCCTACCGCCCCACCTGCAACGCCGGCGGAGGATCGCGCCGGGCGGTGCGCCCCACCTACGGCGTAGGCCCTTGCCGCCCCACCTACGACGCGCGGGGCGTTGCGCCGTCGCACCGTCCGCATCGGGCGGGGGACCAGCTGCCGTCCCCACCTGCGACGCCCGGCCCGTTGCGCTCCATCTGCGGCGGACCGCCCGAGGCGCCAACTCTCCAAGCTCGCCCAAATCGAGGCGGTTGACGGTTTCGGGGCGGTGGGCAGGGTCGAATCCGGCAAGGCGGGTCCGGCCTGCCCCGCGGTTGCCGGTTCGGGGGGTGGCCGGCGCCATCAACCCGACATTCGAGCCGATCGCGGTGAGCCTGCCGAGTTGGTGCCTCATCTGGCCCACACCTTGACGGACAGGCTCAGATGTCTCAGCCCACCCGGACCGCGCCCCTCGGGACCGCGCCGCCTTCGGACCGCGCCCCTCGGACCGCCGACCGGTCGTGTCGGCACGGGAATTGCTTTCCCTTGAAGGTGGGTTGAACAGTCCTTCGTCATGCAGGCAGATATGTGGGCTTCCGCGCTGAAAAATGACCGGCCGACAGGATCACCGCGGCGCTCATCCAGGACAACCGCCTGGCGCGGGAGGGACTCGCGGCGCTTCTGATCGGCCGAGGACAAGGTCGCCCCGCGCGTTCATTGCCGCGAAATCTGCAATGCCGAGGGGATTCTCGGGGGGACCATGGACAGCAGCGAGCGTAACGGTAGCAGCGACAGGCCCGTCTCCGTCGTTGTGGTGGAGGACAATCGGCTGACCCGGGAGGGGATCGTCACGATCCTCGGGCG
>CAZOEX010000516.1:0-1064 GCA_964578925.1 uncultured Gemmatimonadota bacterium
ATGCGCCGGACGCGGGCCGGTACGTCGCTGATCAGCCCGTCGACGCCGAGATCGAGAAGCTCCCGCATGACGTCGGGCCGGTTGACCGTCCATACGAAGACACCGAGGCCTCGATCGTGGGCGCGACGGACGAAGCGACGGGTCACGAGGCGAAGCGGTCCCTTCCGAATCGGAAGCATCATCGCGTCGAGATCGCGTCGAAGTGGCGCGTCGATGCCGATCTTCCCGAGCAGGATGAAGGGGATCAGGTCGGCGCGGGTGGCACAGCGCCAGGCGGACTCGGCCGCCGCCGGTTCGACGGCGTCCCGCTCGAAACCCCCGACGATGAAGCGCTGGTGGTCGGCCGGCGCATCCCGGTCCGGAGCGTCGCCGTTGCGCCGGCTCCTCAACCAGGCCGCCAGCGCCGTGCCCGCCGCCGCCGACTTCACCTCGATGACCATCGGGAGGTCGGCGGCGGCCTCGACGGCCTCGTCCAGGGTGGGGATCCGGATGCCCGCACCGCGATAGGGGAACGATCGTCCTCGATCGGGCGTGAAACGGTAGCCGGCGTCGAGATCCCGGATCTCGACGAGGGGCATCTCTTCGATCGCGCCAGATCCGTCCGTCGTGCGATCGACCGTATCGTCGTGGATCGCGACGAGACGTCCGTCGGCCGAGACCTGGACGTCGATCTCGATCGCGTGCGCGCCGGCCCGCATTCCACGCTCGATGGCCTCGACGGTGTTCTCGGGCGCGACGCCCCCGGCGCCGCGGTGTCCGATCACGTGCAGGTCGCTTTCGGCTCGAAACATGTCGGGAGTCTACGGTCCATCCCCCGACCGCCCAAGCCCGCGACCGACCGCGGCGTCGTCGCGGGGGGCTCGCCGTTTGCTTGCCGGGTGGGCGCGCGGCGCGGTATCCTGAGCGACCCGAGAAGCCGAGCCTTCAGCCCGAATCGACTCTATGACGACCGACCCGAACGACGTGGTACCGATGGACGAGATCGTGTCCCTGTGCAAGCGCCGCGGTTTCATCTTTCAGTCCTCCGACATCTACGGCGGCGTGCAGTCGGTCTACGACTACGG
>CAZOEX010000517.1:0-1063 GCA_964578925.1 uncultured Gemmatimonadota bacterium
GGTCCTCGTCGCCATCGCCGTCCACGTCTGCGAAGGTCGGCACGGCGAAGGCCGGAGCGGCAACGGGTAGCTCGCCCAGCTCGCGGAACTGCGGCATCGCTTCCCCGCCCTCGTTGCGATACACCCGGAGACCGCTCGCCTCGGTGCCCAGCACCAGGTCGGGCCGGCCGTCGCCGTCCAGATCGCTGAACGTCGGCGCCGTGCGTCGGCCGGGATCGATGCCGCCGAAGTTGTCCGACTCCAGGGTGAATTCCGGGGAGTCGGGGGTCCCGGTGTTCCGGTAGAAATTCAACTCGCCCGACGCCTCTCCCACGAAGAGATCCAGGTCTCCGTCGCCGTCGATGTCGACGAGCGCCGGTACCGCGTTCGTCCCCCGGGTCAACGTCACGTCGAACGTCGTATCCCGTGTAAACTCCCCTCCGCGACCGTGGTAGAGCCGCAGGTCGGCGCGCCAGGTGCCGAGCACCATGTCCAGGTCGCCGTCGTCGTCCAGATCCCCGAAGGCGGGCGCGTAGTGGTAGTCCCCCTCCAGCGGCATCCGGTCCCGAAGGACGAAGCTCGGCGCCGTCGCGGATCCGACGTTCTCGAATCGGTACACCCGCGACGTCGAACCGCCCTGCTCGAGCTTGTTCGCGACCAGCATGTCGAGGTCTCCGTCGCCGTCCCAGTCGATGAACCGCGGGACGCTCTCGCTTCCGACGTCGAGGTTCGGCAGGAAGCGGCTCGTGCGATCCACGAACTCGTTCGGACCCGTCTGCTCCAGGTAGTGGAAGTTGTCGATCAGCGTCCGGTTCGGGTTGAACGCGCCGCCGAGGACGCCGACGAGCATGTCCAGATCGCCGTCGCCGTCCAGATCTCCCAGCGTCGGGGCGTTGTAGCCCGAGGTCGCGATCGGGGCGTTCGGCGGAAACGGCACCGGCTCGGAGTCGAGGTCCGGACGCTCGCAGGTCCCCTCGTTCGGAATGTAGAGGATGCCGGCCTCGAAGTAGTCGCCCCAGAAGAGGTCCAGGTCGTCGTCCCCGTCGAAATCGGCCAGCGCCAGGGTGTTGGCGCCGTGCAGGCT
>CAZOEX010000518.1:0-1062 GCA_964578925.1 uncultured Gemmatimonadota bacterium
CTAGAGCATATCCGGGTCTGATTGAATCGAAAGGGATTCCCCTTCGCCTGCGATTGTGATTCAAGCTTCCTGCTGGGGCAGGAGGCCGGCATGGATGGCAGCAGCTTTATCGGAGGACCTTCGCATCCGGGTGATCCGGGCGGTTGAGTGGGGCATGTCGCGCAACGCGGCGGCGCGGCGGTTCGGTGTCAGCGTCGCGAGCGCGGTGCGCTGGATGGCGGAATATCTGGCCAGCGGACGGACGGCGCCGAAGCCGCAGGGCGGCGACCGCCGCTCGGCGCGGATCGAGGCGCAGGCCGATCTGCTGAAGGGCGTCATCGAGGAGACCCCGGACATCACCCTGGCCGAGCTGCGCGATCTCCTGATCGCCGAGCGCGGCGAGACCTTCGCCATCAGCACGATCCACGAGTTCTATCGCCGCCACGAGATCACGTTCAAAAAAAGACGGCGCATGCCAGCGAGCAGGGGCGCGAGGACGTAGCCGCCCGGCGTGAGGCCTGGTTCGAGGCGCAGCCCGACCTCGACCCGACCAGGCTGGTGTTCATCGACGAGACTGGAGCGACCACCAAGATGGCGCGCCTGCGGGGCCGCGCTCCCCGCGGCCAGCGCTGCCGGGCCCCGATCCCCCATGGCCACCGCAAGACCACCACCCTGGTCGCAGCCCTGCGCCTCGATGGCATGACCGCGCCCATGGTCATCGACGGGGCGATGAACGGCCCCGCCTTCGCCACCTACGCCGAGGCCTTCCTGGCACCAACCCTCGATCCGGGCGACATCGTGGTGATCGACAACCTGCCCGCCCACAAGATCAAGGCCGCCCGCGTGGCAATCGAAAGGGCCGGAGCGATCCTGCTGTTCCTGCCGCCATACAGCCCCGACTTCAATCCCATCGAGCAAGCCTTTGCCAAGCTCAAGGCGATCCTGCGCAAGGCCGCAACCCGAACCGTCAAGGCCCTCCACGACGCCATCGCCGAAGCCCTCGACGCATTCTCCCCTCAGGAGTGCGCCAACTACTTCACCAATTCAGGCTATGAGCCAGATTGATCCGAAAACGCTCTAGCG
>CAZOEX010000519.1:0-1057 GCA_964578925.1 uncultured Gemmatimonadota bacterium
CGCTGGAGGTCGACGTTCTGGACGCGGCGGAGCGGTATCTCCCGGGTGCGTCGCGAGAACACGCCCGAGCGGATGTCGAACGTGTCCGGGGTCAGTTCGTACTCGAAGCGCTGCCAGTAGACGAGCTGGTAGAGTCCGGCTGCGAGCACGCCCGCGAAGACGAGCAGCGCCGTCTGCCACGTCTCGAGGACCTGCGACGAGCCGAAGGTGACGAATATCAGTATCCAGCCGAGTCGCCCCGCCATCTCCAGCGCGCGGTAGCCGACGGACAGCGGGGCCAGACGCTCGCTCATACGGCGTCCTCGCCCTCGGCGGCGATGGCGAGCCGCTTCAGCCGCTCCTGCAGGTCGTCCGCCCGTTCCGGTGTCAGACCGGGGATGGAGACGTCGGCCCCCCGTGAGCCAGCGGTGTAGACGACGGCCGTCGCGAGGCCGAAGGCTCGCTCGACCGGTCCCCGGGAGGCGTCCACGTGCTGGATGCGGACGTACGGTACTACAGTCCGTGTCTGGGTGATGACTCCCCGGTCGAGGAACAGTGAGTCCTCGCGCACCTCGTAGCTCCAGCGGCGGTAGCGGAACACGGCGAGCGTCGCCCCGAAGAGGAAGACGACGAGGAACACCGCCGGCCCGACCAGCGGTTCATCGAGGACGAAGAACGACGGGATGCCGGCCATCACGCCGAGCACCAGCGCGGAGATCGCCGCCTGCAGGACCCAGACGAATCTGACGCGCGGGTGGAGGCTCCGCTCCGGCCCGGTCAGTTCGTCGACGTCGACGTCCTCGGGCATCGGCGATGCGGCCGTCGTCGCGGCTTCCCGCTGGTCCGTCCGGTCTGTCTGGTCCGTCCGTGCCGTCGATGTCGACTCCGCCGTGCGGTCGACGCTCTCACCACGTTCGTCCGTGTCGGCCGACTCGTCGCCCCTCGCCGGACGCGCGCCACCTTCGGAGTCGTTCGCGGCGTCACCGTCACTCATTGGTCCCGAGTCCACCGCCCACCGTCAAATAGTCCCGGCATCGTCTCACACCCGGTGGACCCGGCCGGCGGTCACGTCGATGCG
>CAZOEX010000520.1:0-1056 GCA_964578925.1 uncultured Gemmatimonadota bacterium
TCGGCCGAGTACACGTTGTAGGCGCCCGTATGCCCGGAGGCGCCGATCTCCAGGCCCTGGTGCGGGCTCCAGGCCATCCGCCCCACGACGGACAGGCTGTTGTTGTTGTCCTCGAAGTTGTCGCTGCCCGCCGGGATCCGCGTTCCCGCCGGATCCCCCTCGAGCACCCCCTCGTCGAAGCCGTTCACCGCGTACACTTCGTACGTGATTCGGCCGGCCCCCGTCAGCGGCAGCAGGCCGAAGAGCCCGAAGCCCGGCTCGGACAGCGCGACCCCCACCAGGTCCGTCGACACGAGGGGGCGATCCGTGAAGGGGTTGAGCGGACTGTCGTGCGCGAGGTTGAAGCGGCCGAGCGGCACGAGGATCATGCCGCCGCGCAGGTTGAGCGCCCGGTGGACGGCGAGGTCGACCGTCATGAACT
The DNA here is from genome assembly GCA_964578925.1 of uncultured Gemmatimonadota bacterium. Classification (GTDB taxonomy): domain Bacteria; phylum Gemmatimonadota; class Gemmatimonadetes; order Palauibacterales; family Palauibacteraceae; genus JARFPW01. The sequence continues at coordinate 422 of CAZOEX010000520.1, forward strand.
CCAGGAGGACCTCCTCGCCCCCTTCCTCGAACTCCAGCTCCGCCCCGAAGCGGACGAAATCGCTGATCTGCGAGTTGAAGAAGACGTTGAAGCGCTTCGCGAGGAAGGTCTGCTCCTCGGTGATCCCGTCGAGTCGCACGAAACGAAAGTGTCCCTCCGCGTAGCCGCCGAGCGCGAGCCGGCCGGCGAGGTCGAACAGGTAGGGACGATCGCCCTGTCCGCCCTCGACGAAGGGTCGCTCGGGCTCGGCCCGGACGCTGTCCGCCTCCTGCGCCGCCGCCGGAGTGGCGCCGAACGCGAGCCAGACAGCGACCATACCCGGGAGAAGCGGGTTCGCCCATCCGAGGGCCCGCTGCCCGGTCGGCCGGGTTCGACGAATCGGCGGCCTCCCATCGTTCGATTGCGTCATCGCGGATCCCCTCACAGCGAGATCTCCAGCACGCCGTCCTCGCGCAGCCGGGTCGGGTACCGGTTCAGCGGACGCTCCGCCGGGCCGGCCAGCACCTGGCCGGCCCGGTCGAACGTCGAGCCGTGGCAGGGACACCGGATGCGGCCGCCCTCCAGCTCCACGGTGCACTTCAGGTGCGTGCACTCCGACGAGAGGGCCAGGTACGACCCGTCGCCCTGGGCCACGA
>CAZOEX010000521.1:0-1053 GCA_964578925.1 uncultured Gemmatimonadota bacterium
TGGAGTGGGAAGGCGTTGTCCGACGCGGAGCGAAGTTACTTCACGCCTTCGCCGAGGCAACGGTCCCCCGCGTCACCGTCGTCACTCGAAAGATCTACGGCGGCGCCTACATCGCGATGAACTCGCGAGCACTGGGAGCCACGGCCGTATTCGCTTGGCCCAACTCCGAAGTAGCCGTGATGGGTGCGAAGGCTGCTGTCGGCATCCTGCACAAGCGGGCCCTCGCAGCTGCACCGGACGACGAGCGTGAAGCATTGCACGACCGACTCGCTGCCGAGCACGAGGCAATCGCGGGCGGCGTCGACCGCGCGGTCGAAATCGGCGTCGTCGACGAGGAAATCGACCCGGCGAAGACTCGCAGCATCGTGACCGCTGCCCTCGCGTCTGCACCATCTGTCCGCGCGCGGCACAAGAACATTCCGCTCTGACAACCCTGGACAGCAAGGTGGGCCTCGCCGATACGGCGGGGCCCACCTTTGTCATTCAAGTCTTTGTCGTTCAAGCCGCGAGAGCACTCCGGGTTCAGGATGGACCTCGGTCAGCTGACACGCCTTCGCAGCCATGTCACTTCGGCACCTTCGCCTGAACTCCGGAAGGGTTCAAGTTCCTCGTCCCACGGTGCGCCTATCGCCCGATCGATTTCCGCGGCGATGTCTCCACCGGAATTCATGATGGACCGCAGTTTCATCTCCCCTACGACGACATCACCGTTCGCACTGGTGGATCCGCGCCACAGGCCCAGACCGGGCACATGGCTGTACCGTTCGCCGTCGACGCCGTGACTCGGGTCCTCGGTGACCTCGAACCGCAACATCGGCCACGCGCGTAGCGAGTCGACCAGGCGGGCACAGGTTCCGACGGGACCCGTCCAGTCCGTCGTCGCACGCAGAAGCCCGTCGTAGGCAGGCTGTGAGGTCCATCTGAGCTTGGCAGGGCTGTCCAACGTGGCGGACAAAGCCCAATCCACGTGCGGGCACAGCGCCGCGGGCGACGAGTGGATGTAAACCACACCAGTCGTCACGTCCGCGAATTGATTCATTTCGCGCACTCGAG
>CAZOEX010000522.1:0-1051 GCA_964578925.1 uncultured Gemmatimonadota bacterium
GCCTCGGTGATGGCGCACGCGGTGCTGGAGTAGGCGGAGGTGCCGTCGCCGTTGAAAGCCTGGACGCGGTAGCAGTACTCGGTCTGCTGCGTCAGGAAGCGGTCCTCGAAGCTGGTGGCGTCGGCCCCGGTGGTGGCGATCAGCTCCCAGCTGCCGCCCTGGTCCTGGCTGCGCTCGATGTGGAAGCCGTCCTCGCCGGTGGAGTTGTCGGTCCAGGCGAGGTCGATCGCGTCGTAGCCGGCCGCCGTGGCCGACAGGTCCGTGGGATCGGCCGGCGGGGAGCAGGTTCCGGCTGTGACACTTACGGCGACGCTGTACTGCGCACTCAGATCGGCGACGATGCCATCGCGCTCGCAAGTGGAAAGGGCGCGATCATAGAACAGCAGCTCCGCGATCTGACCATCGAAGTAGTAGTCCGAGTTGCTGCGTCCTATGACGTAGCTGTCGAAGTCGGTGTAACCACCCAGGGAAGTCGATGATCCTGCCGGCTGACCGTTCAACTGGAGGTCGACCAGGGCATCGGCGTCCGTCCGCCAGACGCCGATGTGTGCTTGGCTCAGCTCAGGTGATGAGTTTCCGCCCAGCCAACTCGAGCCGCTGTAATAGTCCATCGGACTCGTCAGGCCATCGCGAGCCGTGGCCATGATCGAGCGTGTGTACCTGCTCTTATAGGCGGCGAAGATCCCGGAAATCGGCGAAGCGCTCTCCTCGGGCTCAAACACCACGATCAGGGTACCCGAAGGGTGCTGATCCACTCCGGAAACTACCAGCACTTCGTCGTTGTCGGCCCCCTCGTTGAATCCTACCGATGCGTGACCGCCAAACGCTGAGGAAGGCCCATGAGCAGTCGGCAATAAAGCCGAATTCGATTGCGCCGCGTCACCCCCTGAGCCCCGGTTGGGCCAGCTGGCTACCTCCCCGGGCGCAAGATCATCCGCCACCAGCCGTACCCGTAGCCCGTCCTGCGGTACCGTGATCGGTGCTTCGACTTGGATCGCCTCGGTGATGGCGCACGCGGTGCTGGAGTAGGCGGAGGTGCCGTCGCCGTTGA
>CAZOEX010000523.1:0-1050 GCA_964578925.1 uncultured Gemmatimonadota bacterium
GTGAGGGCCGCGTAGCCGAGCGATGACGACCAGACCCTACCCTGGTCCACAGACGAAATCGTCGGCGACGTGCGGACGGTGGACCTGGCAGCCGAAGCCCTCCCAGCCCACGGATGCACCGGGGCGGGGACCCCCCTAGTTTCAGCAAGAGAAAAGCCCCCGTTCAGGCGGGGGCTTTTCCACGTCCAGGATGGTTTCTGGTCAGACGAGCTCCTCGACCATCTCCTCGAGACGGGACGGGTCGACCTTGACGCCGGGGCCCATGGTCGAAGACACGGTCATCGCCCGCAGGTAGCGGCCTTTGGCGCCGGCAGGGCGGGCCCGCTGGATCTCGGCGGTGAGCTCCTTCAGGTTGTCGAAGAGCTGGTCCACCTCGAAAGAGACCTTGCCGATCGGTACGTGAACGTTGCCGTAGCGGTCGTTGCGGTACTCGATCTTCCCTGCCTTGAACTCGGCGACGGTCTTGGAGAGATCCTCGGTGACCGTCCCCGACTTGGGGTTGGGCATCAGACCCTTGGGGCCGAGGATGCGGCCGAGCTTGCCCACCTCGGACATCATGTCGGGGGTGGCGATGGCTACGTCAGCATCGAGCTCCTGAGTCCCGCTCTGCAGCTTCTCGATCAGCTCGGCGCCACCGACGACGTCGGCGCCGGCCTCCTTGGCCTCGGCCTCCTTGTCGGCCGAGCAGAAGACGGCGACCTTGACGTCCTTGCCAGTTCCATGAGGCAGCGAAACGGTGTCGCGCACCAACTGGTCTGCGTTCTTCGGGTCGATGCCAAGTGTGTAGACCACCTCGACGGTCTCGTCGAACTTGGCCGACGAGAAGCTCTTGACGAGGTCGAACGCCTCGCGGGCGGTGTACTTGTGCTCCTTGTCGTACCGGGAGGCGGCCTCGCGGTACTTCCTTCCATGTGCCATGTGTATCTCCTCGTGGTCCAGTCGGCTCGTTCCTCACGAACCTCCCACCGGTTGTATCCGGGTACGCGCTATGTCATCCGTCGACGACGATGCCCATGCTTCGGGCGGTGCCCTCCACGACCTTCATGGCGC
>CAZOEX010000524.1:0-1042 GCA_964578925.1 uncultured Gemmatimonadota bacterium
GCGCCGTCGAGTACTACGTTCCCCCCGACGACTCATTCTTCTCCCGCGTGTGGGGACCGATTCGCTCGGGTCTGATGGCGGTCGCGAAGAAGTAAGTCCGTGCCCTTCCTCCTCGCTACGCGATAATCTTCGCGAGGAGCGATCTGGCGTAGTCGTCGTCCCAGCTCGCGGCGCCGCGCTGCGCCTCTACGCCGACCCCCGTGCCGTTGTCCTCCCACGGGCATCACGCCGGCTCTGTTGAACGAGCGCGCCATGCGAATATCTCGTCGCAGGGACCGGCTCCGGATGAGTTGGAAATACACGGGTGACGGCCGTCCACCCTTCGCAGTCGAACCGGGCCCCGGGGAGGAATCCGTGTGGGATTACCCACGCCCTCTCCGGATGGAAGCCGACCGGCGGCTCTGGCTGACGACGGAAATCGTGGGTCTGGTGAAGGGTGAGCCGGGTACGGGCGGCTGGTGACTCCGGCCGGGGCGGCCCGGTCGCTTCGCCCGCCAGGAACACCTCCCTGCCACTTGCCGCCCTGACGATTCCCTCGATTCGGGAGGAGACCATGCTGTTTCCGGAGCTTGAACCGCTGACGGACACCGCCCTGCTGTTCTTGCGTCTACTGATCGGGATCCTCTTCGCCACCAGCGGATGGAGCCACGTGAAGGATCCGGAGGCCCGCGGCGAGTCGATCGGTCTGTCCCCCGGCTTCACGCGTACCCTGGGTGTCACCGAAATCATAGCCGGCGCCTCCCTCGGCGTGGGGATTTTTGCACAGCTCGCCGCCCTCGCGGTGATGGGCGTGATGTTCGGTGCGATCTACAAGAAGATGTTCGTCTGGAATTCCGGCTTCTGGGGCGAGGCCGGCGGCGGCTGGTTCTACGATCTTCTCTATCTCGTCTGCGCCTTTCTGATCGCGTCCACGGGAGGTGGCAACTTGGTCTTCATATAGGTCTTCGCGGTAAGACCGGGCACAGTATCCGGCAGAACCCCCCGTCCTCCGATCCGTGGCCCTGTTATCGTCCTCCACGGGCGATCAGCCGGATCACGGCTA
>CAZOEX010000525.1:0-1029 GCA_964578925.1 uncultured Gemmatimonadota bacterium
CCGCCACCCTGTGGGCGACCGCCGAGCTGACCGAGGCGGTGAACGCGATCCGGCCCGATGACCTGCGGCTCGTGGTCCCACAGATCGACTTCCGGCTGTGGAACTCCTACCACGCCACCTTCGCCCCGCACCACCTGACCGAGACGATCATGTATTGAGGGCGGGCACCGCTCGCCAGCCGCCGGGGCTCCGGATCCGGCCGGGTCGAGTGAACGGTCAGGTGTGGAGATTCGAGAGGTAAAGCGAAAGATTGGAGATCCGGTCGTCATGACGCGGCCGGGCCGCGATCGGCGGCGATACCTTCAACCGAGAGCTGACATGTTCGAATCGGTCGTCACGGTGGGCGACAAGCTGCACCTGATCACGCGGCGCCTCTTCGACGGCGACGTGCGCCGGCACTTCGTCGGCACCGTCGTCGGCAACACGGGACAGCTCTGTGAGCTCGAGGGCTACGTCATCGTGTACGACGAGGAGCGAGGCGAGTATCGGCGGCAGGACGGCCTGCGCCGCCGCATCTTCTCGCTGGCAGAGGTCGGCCACATCGTGAACCGCGTGCCCAGGGACGTCGAGATCGACGAGCTCGAGTACCGGATGCTCGAGGACGACGGGCTCGTCGTCACCGACGGCCAGGACTTCGAGCTGAACATCAACGAGTTCGGGCCGCGCGGATGAGGGGGCGGAGCGAGCGATCCGTCCGTTCGGCCCGGTGCGGCCTCATCCGCGCCGCGACGGTCATCGCCGCGCTCCTGGCCGCGGCTTGCGGCGGCGCGACGACGCTGGCCGGGCAGGCGGGTCCCGGCGCCGGCGACGACGGAGCGCTGCCGCCCGGCGTGATCGGCAGCGTCCTGCCGCCGATCCCCGAGATCCGGGGCCCGCTCGACATCTACGTCGAGTATCCCGACACCCTCCAGCGGATCACCGCCTCCGACTCCAACTTCATCTTCGGGACGGTGGGCACCGGCGACGCCACCCTCCTGATCAACGGCCAGTTCGTGGAGGTGAACCCCAACGGCACGTTCCTCGGCTGGC
>CAZOEX010000526.1:0-1026 GCA_964578925.1 uncultured Gemmatimonadota bacterium
GTGAAGGCGCCCAATTGGATGACCCATCTGGAGTACGACTGGAAGAGTCCCGCCTGGCGACATCTGATGCAGCAACTGTCACAAGACCGCACACTGATCCGATTCGATCAGCGAGGAACGGGGCTGTCCGACAGGGAAGTCGAGAACATCTCCTTCGACCTCTTTGTCAAGGACCTAGAGACGGTGATCGAGACCGTCGGATTGAAGAGATTCCCACTGTTGGGCATTTCTCAGGGCGCGGCGATCTCATTGAAGTACGCGGCGAGGAACCCAGATCGAGTCAGCGCACTCGTCCTCTATGGCGGATATGCAAGGGGCCGACGCAAACGTGGTTCTCAAGAGCAAGCGGAACAGGCGGACGCCTACATCACCATGATCCGACACGGTTGGGGTCAAGATAATCCTCGCTTTCGACAGCTCTTCACCTCGGCCTTCATGCCAGACGCCACGCCGGACGAGATGAAATGGTTCAACGAGTTGCAAAGAGTCTCGGTCTCACCCTCCGTTGCAGCACGAATCCGGGATGCGAATGAGACCGTGGACGTCTCTCCTCTGCTCCCTAAAGTCGAAGTTCCCACGTTGGTACTCCACGTTCGAGATGATGGGGTCGTTCCGTTTGAAGAAGGACGACGACTCGCGGCACTGATCCCGAACGCACGATTCGTGCCTTTGGAAGGGCGAAACCACCTGATGCTCGAAGACGAGCAGGCGTGGCCTCGATTTGTAGAAGAGGTAACACGCTTTCTCAGTGGACTGGCCCCGAGTCCTAACTGAGTCGAACAGTCTGACCGGCCTAGTGGAGCCATCGATGAAAGACCCAGACGGTTCTTGTGGCTGGACTGGAATAGCCTTGCGTGACTCGACAGGGCCGAGCGAATCGCTAGTCAAGATGCGAGGCCACAGCTGATGGCCACTGCCCTTATAGGCTTCAACTGCCGTGCGACAACAGATCCAGTTCACGACATCCGAGGATGGCGTTCAGCTCGCAGTAGCCACTTCCGGTACTGGTTACCCGCTGGTGAAGGC
>CAZOEX010000527.1:0-1026 GCA_964578925.1 uncultured Gemmatimonadota bacterium
TTGAGGTTCGGGATCATGAGCGCGTGGCCGGTGAAGATGATCGCGAGCGCCACCAGGAAGGGAAGGAGCGGCGGCCGTCCACCGGTGACGAAGGCGTACACGGCCAGCCCCGCCGCCGCCACGAGATACGCGAGCATGACGGTGTGCGAGAGCCGGCGGGTGCCGATCGCCCGCACGAACCTCGCGTTGAGCAGCATCGCGGCGCCCATCACCGCGGCGAGCCCGCCGAAGATGTAGGGGAAATTGGCGTCCTGGTCGAAGACGTCGCCGAAGATCAACTCCGAACTCCCCAGGTACGAGATGAACACGGCGTAGAGCGCGGTCATCGCGAGTCCGTAACCGACCGCGATCCGGTCGGAGAGCACGACGCGGAGGGCTTCGACGACACCGGCCCGGCGAGCCGCTTCACGGTGCTCCTCGCGCAGGGTCTCGGGGAGACGGGTCGTCCAGGCGGCGATGAAGAGCGCGAAGAGCACGCAGGCGCCGAACACCCAGCGCCAGGACGCCACCGCGACGATGCCCGCTCCCACCGTCGGCGCGAAGATCGGTACGACGACGAAGACGGCCATCACGAGCGACATGGCGCGCGACATCTCTTCGCCCTCGTATGAATCCCGGATCACCGCGAAGGCGATGACCCGCGCGCCGGCCGCGCCGATTCCCCACACGAAGCGGGTGAAGAGGAGCAGACCCAGGCTCGTGGCCAGGGCGCTGGCCACGGCGCCCACGCCGTAGATTCCGTAGCTGATGAACAGGGCGCGCCGCCGCCCGTAACGGTCGGCGAGCGGGCCGTAGACGAACGTGCCGAGCGCGAGGCCGAAGAAGTAGGTCGTGACGGTTCCGGCGATCGCGTTCGAATCGAGCGGCAGGCCGAGATCGGCCCGCATGGCGTCGAACGCCGGCAACATCAGGTCGATGCCGAGCGCCCCCATCGCCATCGACATGGCGAGGAGGGCGGTGAACTCGGCCCGGCCGATGCCGCGGCCGTGGCCGGTCACCGCATCTTCGGCTCCCGGTTCAGTCAAA
>CAZOEX010000528.1:0-1023 GCA_964578925.1 uncultured Gemmatimonadota bacterium
CACGACATGGATGTGGTGCAAGAAATCTCCGATTGGGTCGTCGTCCTCGCCGAGGGCAAGGTCATCGCCGAAGACCGACCTCGGGGCATCGCCGGGAATCCGGTCGTGATCGACGCCTACCTGGGCGAGCACCACGGTGAGGCCGCGTCATGACCGAAGCCCAGACTCCGCTACTCGAGGCGAGAGAACTCGTCGCCGGTTACGTTCCGGAAGTGGACATCCTGCGCGGTGTCGACTTGACCCTGGCCGAAGGAGAGATCGTGGGGATGATCGGTCCCAATGGAGCCGGCAAGTCGACCTTTATCAAGGCAGTGTTCGGGTTGGTGCCGGCCCGTTCGGGCACGGTGACCTTCGAGGGAGACAACATCACCAACACCCCGCCGCACGACCTGGTAGCCAGAGGCATTGGGTACGTGCCACAACGGGCCAACGTGTTCCCCTCTCTGTCGGTCGAGGAGAATCTCCGCATGGGCTTGTATCTCCGGCCCAGCGCTTGGGAGGAGAGATTCGCAGCCGTGACCGAGTTGTTCCCCTTGGTGAAAGAGCGTTCGGACCAGAGGGCGGGTTTCCTCTCCGGCGGTGAACGGCAGATGGTCGCCATTTGCCGCGCGTTGATGATGTCGCCCTCGCTGTTGCTCCTCGACGAGCCATCAGCCGGTCTGGCTCCTCAGGCCCAGGACGCGGTGTTCGAGAGGGTGAAGACGATTGGCGAGGCAGGCGTCACGATCCTCATGGTGGAACAGAACGCGCGGCGTTGTCTCCAGATCGCCGACCGCGCCTACGTTCTCGACCAGGGGACGAATGCCTATACGGGAACGGGCCATGAGCTTCTCCACGATCCCAATGTCATAGACCTCTATCTGGGAACGCTCGGCCGGGCCAGATGAACTCCTGAGATGCAGAGCGTGGAAAAGGGGCCCGCGTTTCCGGGGCCCCTTTTCCTTGATTTGGTCGGTACTACTCGGTTGTCTCTATGAGCACCTGGTCGAAGGTCACGTTGTTGCCTTCGGCGTCGTACTCGAA
>CAZOEX010000529.1:0-1023 GCA_964578925.1 uncultured Gemmatimonadota bacterium
TGGATAGAGCGTCGGCCTCCGGAGCCGAAGGCCGCAGGTTCGAATCCTGCCGGGCGCACTTCACTCGCTTCGCTCGTTTCGTTTGCCCGGCAGGATCCTCACCGGTATCTCCTGCGGCCCGCTGCGCGGGTCCTCGGAGGGTCGCTGCGCGACCGCGAATCCTTGGGGCGCTTCACCTCGCTTCGGCCGACCGGGTGCTTCACGCCCCGCGTTCGTATCGCTACACTTCGGGCATGCACAGTTCTGACTCCAGGTCGATTCGCGGTCGTCGCGTGCTGACACCGGAGGGGATCCGTCCCGCCGACATCGAGATCCTGACCGGACGTATCGTCGCGGTTCGCCCGCTGGAGGCGATCGCCCGGTCGGCCCGGAGAACCGCCTTCGACGCGGGCGACGCCCTCGTACTGCCCGGCTTCGTCGACACGCACGTGCACGTGAACGAGCCCGGCCGGACGGAGTGGGAGGGGTTCGCCACGGCGACCGACGCCGCGGCGGCCGGCGGCGTGACCACGATCGTCGACATGCCGTTGAACTCATCGCCCGTGACCACGACGGTCGGAGCCCTGGAAGCGAAGTGGATGGCGGCCGCGGGCAAGCTGCGAGTCGACTGCGGTTTTTGGGGCGGCGTGGTCCCGGGAAACGAGGGCGAGCTCGTAGCTCTCGCGGAAGCCGGTGTGCTGGGGTTCAAGTGTTTTCTCGCCGACTCCGGTCTCGACGAGTTCCCGCGAGTGGGCGAGGCGGAGCTCCGGCAGGCGATGCCGATCCTGTCGCGGCTCGGCCTTCCACTGCTGGCGCACGCGGAGCTCCCCGGTCCTCTCGACAGGGCGACAGGGGAAGTTCCGGAGAGCTCCCGCGAGCACGCCGACTGGCTGGCGTCGCGTCCTGCCGAGGCCGAAGTCGAGGCGGTCCGGCTGCTGATCGAGTTGTCCCGCGAGACCGGGTGCGCCGTCCACGTGGTTCACGTGTCTGCGCGGGAGTGCCTTCCGCTGCTCAGGAGGGCCCGGGCAGATGGACTGCCGGTTT
>CAZOEX010000530.1:0-1021 GCA_964578925.1 uncultured Gemmatimonadota bacterium
GCGCCTGGCTCGGATCCGTCGGATCCGCCTGCTCGAGCAGAGCTGTCGTCCGATCCCTCGCGGTGCTTTCCACCTGGTCATCCCGCCGTTGATGTCACGCGTCGACTGCGCAATATAGTCTCCGGCCCCTGCGCCCGGTGAGGGCGCACCCTTGCTTTACCGCCGCTTGACGGGCCGTCCGCATCCTGCCGTCGGACTCTCACCGGAGGTGCCACATGCTTCAAAACTACGATGAGCGACCCGATGGACGGCTCGTGCTCGTGTTCGCGCTGTTCGCTTCGATCGTCGCCCAGGGATGCGCCACGCCCCCCAGGGTTCCGCTGGGAGCGCCCTTTCCCCTCGTTCGCGGCGGAACGTCGATTCCGGCCGACGGGGTGGCTGCCGGCCTCGAGCTGAGCGACGGACTGCAGGGCCAGGAATTGCTTCGAAAGGAGCTGCTCGCCGGCTCGATTACCTTCGGGCTCGAGGACCGACTGGCGTTCTCCTTCGGAGCCTACGGGGGACACGATGGGGCCGACGAGCCGACGGGCTTCCTCGCGTCCGCCAAGGGGCGGCTCGGATCGTGGTTGGGTGAGCGGACGAGCACCGCGGTTCGCCTCGGCTACTCGCACATCAATCGGGTGGAGGTGCGGGAGAGGGGCGGTCAGGACGAATCGCTCCGCACCCTCGACTTGGCCGTTCCAACGGAACTCTTGCTCAGTGCACCGGAGTCGTCCGTCCGCTTCAGCGGCTATGCCGGGCCTCGCTTCCTGTACGAGAACTACCGGGACGAGCTCGTCCCGGAGGATGACTTCACGGGCGTCGTTCCGGGGCTGTTGGCCGGCCTGCACCTCGACTTCGGCGCGATTCATGTGTTCGGAGAGGGGACGTTCGCCTGGCGACCGGAGACGACGTTCCGCGGGGAAACGTTCTCGGGCGGCTCGATCTTTCTTCCCGCCATCGGCGTGATCGTTCGGTCGGGACCATCCTTCCCCTGGGACTGAACTGTCAGACCCGGACCTTATCGTAACTTCGCGCGGTC
>CAZOEX010000531.1:0-1021 GCA_964578925.1 uncultured Gemmatimonadota bacterium
TTGCCGGGGTTGTTTCGGGGCTTGCGACGAGGAGGCGCATACCCCGGGACCCAGCGTCGGCCCGAGAAGCCACCCATTTCCCGGAAATCCGCAATGAATCTTTTCTTCGCGGCCCGGGCGCCGGGGCCTCATTGCCCGCCGTCGAAGTCGACGAGCAGGTTGGTCACGCCCCACTTCCAGCGGAGGGCACGCGCCTGCTCGAAGGTGAGCTTGTTCTTGCCCGCCATCTGCTGCGAGGCCGGGATCGGGAACGTATCGCCGCCGTTCAAGCCGTTGTTGGTTCCCTTGCTCAGATAGCCGAGCAAGACACCGTTCAGCGACACCGCCACCTCGTCGTCGTAGTCGATGTCGTAGCCGTCGACGCTCAGAACCAGGTCCGTCCCCGGGCTCTCGAACGTCGCCACGAGCTCCTCCAGATGCTCGCTCGTGCCGTACAGATGACCGTACTGTCCCGTGTCCGTCACCCCCACCGTGAGCGCCACCGCGTCGTCGCCCACCCGGAGGCTCAGCGCCTGCGTGTCGCCCAGATCGTTCGAGTCCACCACCTGCACCTCGAAGCCGTAGTTCCCCGCGGCGCTCGGCGTCCCGCTGATCACGCCGTCGCTGCTCAGGCCGAGACCCGGCGGCAGCTCGCCCGAGACGAGACTCCACGTGAACGGCCCCGTGCCCGAGCTCGCCGACAGCGCCTGCTCGTAGCCCACATCGACCGTCGCATCCGGCAGAGCCGTGGTCTCGATCACCGGCGGAAGGCCCTGGGCCACCAGCAGGTTCGTCACCCCCCACTTCCAGCCGACGGCGCGCACCTGCTTGAACGAGAGCCGGTTCTTGCCCGCCACCTGCTGCGAGGCCGGAATGGGGAACGTATCGCCGCCGTTCAGGCCATCGCTCGTGCCCTTGCTCAGATAACCGAGCAAGGCACCGTTCAACGACACCGCCACCTCGTCGTTGTAGTCGATGTCGTAGCCCTCGACGCTCAGAACCAGGTCCGTCCCCGGGCTCTCGAACGTCGCCACGAGCTCCT
>CAZOEX010000532.1:0-1013 GCA_964578925.1 uncultured Gemmatimonadota bacterium
TTCGACTGCAGCGGGTGGGCCGGAAAAAGCAGGCCTCGTTCCGCATCGTGGTGACAGACAAGGCGATCGCCAACAACGCGCCGGCGCTCGAGACGCTCGGCACGTACAATCCGCGCACCCAGCCGTCGCTCATCAAGCTCGACGCGGCGTCGGCGCTGCGCTGGTTGTACGAGGGCGCGACGCCCAGCGACACCGTCGTCTCGATCTTCAAGAAGACGGGCGTATGGGAGAAGTTCCACGCAGGGGTAGCCGCCGACGCGATCGAGGCCGAAGACGCGATGGTCCAGCTCGGCTTCGACCGGAAGACGTCGCGCCGCGCCGAGGTCGCCGCCGAGGGCCAGAAGCAAGCCGAGCAGCGTCGCGCCGAGGAGAAGGCGCTGGCAGAGGCCGCCGCGCGGAAGGCCGCCGAGGAGAAGGCCGCGGCTGAAGAGGCGGCTGCCGAGGAAGCGGCTGCCGAGGAAGCGGCGGCCGAGGAAGCCGCGGCTGCGGAGGCGGAAGCGGAGGCTGCGCCGGAGAGCGAGGCGACGGAAGCCGAGGACGCGCCGAAGGCGGAAGCGGCCGGCGCCGCGGAGGAGGAAGTCGAGGCCGAACAGGCCGACGATGACGCGGCGGACGACGAAGCCGAAGAGGACGAGGAAGAATAACCCGCGCCGCGAGGCGCCGGGCAACCGATGGAGGAGTTTACGGTAGCCCGCATCAGGCGGGCGCACGGCCTGGTCGGCGAAGTGCTCGTGCACGCCGAGACCGACGACGGCGCCGAGGTCTTCGGCGTCGAGCGACGGTTCGCCGTACGCCCGCGCCCCGGCAAGGTGCCGGTGACGGCCCCGCCCGTGTTTCGGGAAGTGACGTTGATGGAGAGTCGACCGCATCGTGGCGGGTATCTCCTGCGGTTTCGGGAGATCGACGACCGCGACGCGGCCCAGCGGCTGGTCGGGGCCGAGCTGTTGCTCGAACGCCGGGAGCTGCGGCCCCTGGCCGAGGACGAGTACTTCCTGCACGAGCTGGTCGGCCTC
>CAZOEX010000533.1:0-1004 GCA_964578925.1 uncultured Gemmatimonadota bacterium
AACGTCGAACGCGACGACGCGCCGGGTGACCGCTTCGCCGTCGACTGGGACATCGAGGACTACTGGGGAGCGCTGGACGAACCCGCCGACGTCCACCTGCGGATGACGATGCTCACCGACGTCGACGACGTGGCGGTCTGTAACGGCGACCCACCGCAGCGCTGGGACAACCCGGACACGCTCAAGTACGTCCTCGCGCACCGTTCCGGCAGCGACCTCCGGACCACCTTCACCACCGTCTTCGAGTCCTACGAGGGCGACCGGATGGTGAAGTCGGTGAGCGAGGTGCCCGTCGAGAGCGACGACCCGACGGCCCGCGCCGTCCGGGTCGAACTCGTCTCGGGGCGCACCGACTACGTAGCGAGCGCCTCGGACCACGAACTCGAACACACCGTTGGCGACGCGTTCAGCTTCGTCGGCGCGTTCGCGGTCTACTCGACCGACGCGAACGGCGCGCACGAACACGCGTACGTCCACGATGGCAAGCTACTGGTCGCCGACGGCGACCTGCTCATCCAGGAGGCGCGCGGCCGGGTCGAGGGGACGGTGACGGACTTCACCCGTGACCTGACGCTCGACAACTCGCTTCACGGCCGGGTGACCAACGGGGCAGCGCGCCTCGACGAGGTCACCGGAGCGTGGGTCTACGCCGACGCAACGGCGATGCGAAACGGCGCCTACGAGATTCGCGGCGTCGAGACCGGTCCAGCCAACGAAGTGACGCTGGACCTCGGTGAGCGGAGCACCGTCAAGCAGTTCACCGACCCCTCGAACCCGAGTGCGGGCTACGAGTACATCCTCGAAGAGGACGGCTCGTTCGCCATCCCGCTCAGTTCGACCTGGACGGCCTGACCACCCACGGAACGCACCACCGACCACCCACGCTCGAACGGGTGAGCGAGCCACCGACCGGGGCAGGTTGCCGACCCTGCGCCCTGCCGGTCCGTGGCCCTCGACACCAACATTCAAGCCGTCGCCCCCGCATCCCCAGAACGATAATGAGA